>JANXCW010000003.1 GCA_025059775.1 Armatimonadota bacterium | reverse complement strand
GAAAAGCGCCGCCCACAGGCCACCATCCGGCTTCGAACGGGCTCAGCGGGTCTGCTGGCGCACCACCTCCGCGATATGGCCGTAGAAGGCCTGCATCCCCGTGAACAGGGCGGCCAGCGCCATCACGACGAGCACCACCATGCCCAAGTACGCCAGGTTCCGCCGGGCCCCCGCCTGGCTGTATGTATAGGGCAGCATGCCCACGCTCGCCAGCCCCGCAGAGAGCCACAGGACGAAGGTGACGGACGGGCTGCGGGTCAGGTTGAAGTCTAGCACCGCGCGGGCCCCCTGGAGCAGGAACAGCCCCACCAGCGCCGCGGGCCACGCCAGCATCCGGAGGTCAAGCCCCGTGTACAGGTAAAACCCGGCCATGATGAGCATCAGGGAGAATAGGCCGGTGCTCGTGCCGAACAGTTCGGAGTAGTGGCCGGCCGGAAATCCTGCCCAGTCCGACCAGATGAGCTGCACGAAGCCACCCAGGGAGAACAGCCCGAGGGCGAAGAACAGAGCTCCGAAGGATCTGCGGAGCTCCGCGGTCTCCTTTCCGGTGGCCACGTAGTACAGGTACACAGCCCCCGCGACCCCCGCGGCGGTGACCAAGGCGAGGATCAGAACAAGAGGGTTGTGCGAGCTCACCGCCTGCCTCACGGACATCACCCCCCCTCACGCTCCATTTTACTCCATCTTACCCCTCCGTCTGCGGAGCCCGAGCGTGCGCGAACAGCCGGATGATCTGCTGCTCCACGGTGGGAGAAAGCCCCCGCTCGAACCGCACGGCCTCCCGGGCTGCCACCTCCGCCTCCATCCCCAGCACGTCCCGCAGGAACCGCTGGGAAAGGCGGTACCGCCGTTCCTTTCCGAAGGCCCGGCGGCTCCCCTCCGGGGTGAGCCGGATCCCTTCCCGCCGCGAGTACGTCACCAATCCCATGTGCTCCAGCCGGCGAACCATCTCGTGGGCCGTGGGGGGTGAAACCCCCATCTGGCGGGCCAGGGCGGTGAGGGAAACCTTTCCTCCCCGGGCCTGGAGGTGGAGGAGAGCGCGCAGGTACTCCTCGATCCGACGGCTCGTCACCCACATTCCGGACACCTTCCCCTCAACTCCAGATGCACCCCGGAAACGGAAAACCCCTCCGGAAGCCAGGTCCTGATCCGGGAGAGCCACACCTCGTCCTCCAGGTCGTACACCCGGTGGCAACGCTCGCAGATGAAGTGGACGTGGTCCGTAAGAACCCCGTCGTACCGCCGGTGCCCTCCCGTCACGATCTCGCGGACCAGCCCCTCCTCCTTGAGCACCCGGAGGTTCCGGTAGACGGAGGCGAGGCTCGTGCTCGGCAGATCCGTGCGCACCCGGAGGAGGATCTCCTCCGCGGTGGGATGCGACCGGGTCGCCCGAAGAGCCTCCAGGATGGCTTTCCGTTGCCGTGTCAGCCTCATTAAGAACAGGAATCATTCTCATTATCTGGCGAAACTGAGGAGTTGTCCAGGGGTTATCGGACCGTGACCCGGATGATGTGGTAGCCACTGGCACCCTCGGGGAGGGGAGGTCTGGGGGTAGGATCCTGAGGGAAACCACGGCCATCCCACGCACGCACCGCCAGGGTGTACCGTCCTGGCCGTGCGTCCCACCGAAGGGCCCACAGCACCCAAGTGTGCCGCCCGAGGGGAGGTTTGAGCGCGGCACCTTGCCAGGTTCTCCCCCCGTCGAAGCTCACCTCCACCGCCCGGATCCCACGGTCGCCCGCGTACGCCACCCCTCCTACCCAGACCTGGCCCGCAGGCACCACCGCGCCATCCCGGGGCGTGGTGAACTTGGAGGTGGTCTTCACCACCGCCTCGTCGCTCCAGCCCTGGGACTCCCAGTAGCCCAGGTGGTCCTCGTCCGTGAGTTCGATCCGGGTGATCCACTTGGGGTTCTTCATGCCATACAGGCCCGGGATCACGGCCCGGAGGGGAAACCCATGAGGATTGGGAAGAACCTCCCCGTTCATCTCGTAGGCGAGGAAGGCGTCGGGGTCCAGGAGGTCTGAGAGCGGTAAGGCGGTGTGGTAGCCGTCTGCGCACCGGAACACCACCTTGCGGGCCCGGGGCTTGGGTCTGGCCCGCGCGAGGAGGTCCCGGAACCGCACTCCCCTCCAGACGGCGTTGCCGATGAGGTCTCCCCCCACCGGGTTGCTGATGCACGCAAAGGTGTGGGGCCGGCTGAAGGAGGGCAGCCGCTTGAGATCCTCCAGGGAGAGCCGCAGGGGGGTTTCCACGAGTCCGGTGATCTCCAGTCGCCACCGCCGGGGATCCACCTGGGGGTCGAAGAAGTTCTTGCTCACGGTGTAGAACGCGTGGTTCGGCGTGATCTCCGGCGGAAGTCCCCGGATGCGGTCGAACACCGACCGTGCCCACGCGAAGGCCCGCTCCCCCCACGCGGCGAGGGTCGAACCCCAGAGCACGACCAGCACCAGCCGGGCCCCCCGGCCCAGTACCTCTCGTCTTGTGAGACCCCCGGACCGCGCGGGTCGATCCTGCCCTCGGGGGAGCGCCAGTGCGGCTCCGTACAGGAGGCTACCGGCCGCCAGCAGGGCCGCCGCGTTGGGCAGCGGCCCCAACGCGGCACCGAACCACCCGCCGCCCGCCGCAGGCAGCAGGACCACCGCCCACGCGAGCCACGTGAGCAGGGCGGTCACAAGCCACCGGCCCCAGAAGGTGGTCCTCCGCGCCGGCCGGCGGTCGAAGATCCACGCTCCCCACGCACTCAGGAGGAACACCAGGGTGTTGGCGCCCAACAGCGCCAAATGCTTAGCGAGGTGGCTCACCCCGAGGTACCGCCGCCCCACGTCTTCCAGGAAGTTCACCAGCAGGGCGAAGGCCTCCGGGGAAAGCGCCCGGAAGACCCGCTCGCCCAACGCCTCCACGGGCGGCCGCACCTCTGAGAGGGGACGGAGCCACAGGCTAAGCCCCACGGGGAGGGGACCCAGCATCAGGGCCCCGAAGGCCAGCCACCCCCACAGCCCACCCCACAGCAGCCGGCGCATCTTCCCCTAGGCTACCGCAGACTGGTAACGCATGCGCAACACCTCAGGCGAACCTACCGGGCCAGCAGCCCTACCCGGACCCCGTTGAAGTCGCGGAGGGGGCCGCGGCGGTAGCGGTGGGATTCCAGCTCCTTCACCAGGTCCTCCACGGAGCCCGGGGGCACGGGAGCGACCAGCACGAGCCAGACCCGTCGGTGCTCGGGCCGCAGCAACCGTGCGGCCTCCTGGAAGTGTCGGCGCAGCGCCTCCCGGTTCCACCGCCGCACGTCCGGGTCGATGGTGAGTTCCGGGCCGGGCGGGTCGAAGTAGGGGTGCAGGGCCGACTGTGCACCGCCCATGTAGTAGATCACCACGTCCGTGGGCCGGTAGTGAGCCCGGAGGTAGCGGGCCGCGAGGTCGTACCGGAATCCCTGGTAGACGGGGTTCCCCTGGAGGTTCTCGACCGCGGGCCACAGGAAGAGCAGCACCCCGGTCGCAGCCACCGCACGCACGAGGAAGGGCGAAGCCCGCCGCACCACCTCCTGGAGCCCCACGATCCCCGCTCCCACCGCCACGGCCACGAAGGGCTGGAGGTGCGCGAGGTGGTAGAAGTAGGCAGCTTCCCGCCCCAGCCCCAGGGAGGCCAGGACGAAGACGGCCACGGGGAGGGCCCAGCACAGGCCCAAGAGGCCTGCGCCTGCCCGGTCCCGCCGCCACAGTTCCGCAATACCGGCCGCCGCCAGCACCGCGAAGGGGAACACCAGGAGGGGCTGGTACTTCCACTCCAGGCCCGGCCAGCGCAGGTATCCCGGTGTCCCCAGCAGGTGCCCTCCGAAGGCGTGGGTGGCGAAGAGCTCCAGCACGTACGTGGGCCGCATGGGGTCCCGGTAGGGGATGGGGTTTGCGAAGAGGGACCGCCCCAGGGCCGGGATCCACGGGAGGTACAGCAAAAGGCCCGTGATCCCGCCCAGCCCCAGCCCCCGCCACCGGCGCCGCAGCCCCATCCACACCCCGTGGGCCAGCAGGAGGGGTCCCGCGTAGTAGCTGAGATAGAGCACAAACGCGGCACCCGCGCCGTACCCCACCCAGTCCCGGAGTCGATCCCAGTTGTCCGCCCGATGGAGCATCCACGTAGCCAGGACTGCGGTCGCGGTGAGGGGCGCATACATGCGGATCTCGTTCGCGTTGTAGATCTGGAAGGGGTTGAGGGCCACGAGGGAGGCGGCCAGGACCGCGGATGCGGACCCCGCAAGGCGCCGCGCAAAGCCCCACGTGAGCACCACCGCCGCCATCCCCCACACCACGGAAAGGGCCCGGGCGCTTCGCACATCCCCGCCGAAGACCTGCGTCCACAGCCGCAGCATCACGTAATACCCGGGCGGATGCGGATCCACCCGGGGGAGATTCGCCCAGATGTAGCCCACGGGCCGCCGGGCCACGTTGAGGCTAAAGGCCTCGTCGTGCCAGAGGGTGCGCACGGGGAGCATCTCCAGCCGAAGGCTCAGGGCCAAGAACAGCACCGCCCCGAGCCCCAGGAGCTCCCACCGCCTGTGCCGGAGGCCGGGTGACGGCCGCGCGGGCGATTCCGCGTCCGGCATCCGTATCCCCAGATTCATGGCTTCCCTCCCCTGCGCACGAAGAGCGTCACCCGCACTCCCTCAAACTCCCGGAACTCCCGGACCCGGTGCGTCCGCGCAAGCCGCCGGTACGTGGCCGCAAAAAGCCCCGGGGGCATGGGGGGTTCTTCCACCACCCACACCCGTTCCCGGTGTGCCAGCCTCCGCATCTCCCTTTTTACCCGATCCGGACCTGGAACCGTGCGGCGGGTACCGAGCAGGACCACCTCCGAGCGGAGATCCGGGGCGTAGTACAGAAGGCCGAGCCGTTCCCACGAGGGATACACCACCACCGCGTCCGCGGTTCGGACGTGTGACCGCAGATACGCCCCCAGGGCTTTGCGATCCCCGGTTCCCGCGGTGGGGTGGGCGGCGAACTCCCCCAGGGAGGCAAAGCGGAGGCCGAGCAGGACCGCCAGGGCTCCCACCCCCAGGGCCCGCCGCCTCCATGGCCACCGGGCTCCTTCCGCCGCGGCCGCCCCCACGGCCAGGGCGAAGAAGGGCAAGGTGAAGACGAAGTACCTGGGATACGCCACCAGGGAGCGGGTCCACAGGGAAACGCCCAGCAGGACGGCGACAGGCACCCCCCCGCACCACGCGGCAAGGGCGGCCAAGCCGGGATCTGCCCGGCGGAGGGCGCCCGCTCCCAGGATCACCGCCGCCCCCACGGGCAGGGCCAGGAGGAGCTGGACCCATCCCTCCGCGGTGGGGTGCAGGTACGGGGAGGCCGTGCCCAGCACCCGTCCGCCGAACCCCACCAGGTGCAGGATCTGGAGCGGCAGGGTAGCGGGAAGGGGGCCGCGCCAGGGCGGGTTGAGGCGGCCGTCCGCGAGGTGGTGCCACAGTACCGCGAGCCAGGGAGCGAAAGTGAGTCCACTGATGCCAGCGGCGGCCAGAAACACCTTGCGGGCCGCCGGGGAGCCGTGCCGGAAGGCAAACCCGCAGAGGGCCACGCACAACCACCCGCTCAGGTAGTGGGTGTAGAGGAGGGCCGCCAGCAGCCCCGCAAGCCGCCACGGAGCCCGCTGTGGCTGGAGCACGCTCCCGAGCACCTCCAGGGCCGCCAGGGCGAACAGGGCCGTAAGCAGCGCGTACCGGGTGGCCTCCACCGAGGCGTACAGGAAGAGGGGAGAGCTGAGGAGCCACAGGGCCGCAGCCTGTCCCGCCAGAGGCGAGGCCTCGGATCCCAGCCGCGCCACCGCCCCCACCGCCACAAGCCCTGCCACGGCGGAGAGCGTGCGGAGGGCAAGCTCCCCGGAACCGAACGCCACGATCCAGGCCTTGAGGAGGAGGTAGTAGAGGGGCGGGTGGGCGTCGTGGAGGTAGACGAACCGGAGAAGTTCTCCCAGAGGGAGGGAGGCCACGTGGGCCGCGAAGAGCTCGTCGAAGGAGAGGCTGCGCTGGCCCAGAGGCAGGAGTGCTCCCCCGAGCACCATCCCTCCCGCGGCAAGAAGACGCCCGGTTCCGCGCAAACGGGCTCCTAGGCCCTCCCGATCCTGAATCTGTCCCAAGGTCCTGGCCTGCACCGCGCCCTCCTCTAGCAACTCCCCTGCCAAAGACCCTGGGCAAAAAGCGGCGGCCGGCTCGTAGCCGGCCGCCGCCGGGGGAGGGTGGTGCTACGGCGGCTAGAAGCCGGAGGAGCTGATGATCCGGCTCCCAGTGCTCTGGATGGTGTACGTGATGGTGGCTCCATCCACCGGGCCCTGGCCCACCGCGCTCGCGACACAGGGACCCGTTCCAGAACAGTTGCCGCCACCGAATGACCAGTTGGCGGTGTCCTCCGGAAGCCGGACCGCGGCAGTTCCGGCGAACGAATTCCTCTCCACGTAGTGCAGCCACTGCGCGGTGGCCCACTCCTGGAGCCTCTCCGCGGCCTCCGCGTAGTACGCCTTCCGCCGGGTGCTGAGGTAACTGGGCAGGGCCAGCGCCAGCAGGATGGCGAGGATCACGATCACCATGATGAGCTCAATCAGGGTGAACCCCCGCTCCTCCCTCAGTTTCCTTCGGATACGTCCGAACATAGTTCCCTCCTCTCGGTCTGGTCTAGAGATCCTCCCGAAGCGCTAACAGAGCAACTTCCGTGCCACCACCTCCTTTCCCAGAACGCCTGCTGACCTTCGATTGCCCGCCTCCGCCCGGTTCAGGCGCCTCCCCTGAGGAGGCCCCTCAGAACCCTTCCCAGGCGACCTGGCTGGTGCCGTCCCCGCTGAGCACCACCACCACCCTGGCGCCCTCCACGGGGGTCCCCGGGTTCCCCTTGGCGAGCAGGGTGCACTTCACCGCCGCGCAGGTCCCGTACAGAAAGGTCCAGGAGGAGGTGGGGGAGGCTGGGTCAGCAGGAAAACCGTCGAAGGTCTGCCGGGCGAGGTAGTGGGCCCAGGCGGCCTCGCGCATCTCCTGCAGCTTCTCCCCGGCCTCCGCGAAGTACGCCTTGCGCCGCGCGTTGTAGTAGCTCGGCAGAGCCAGGGCCAGGAGGATCCCCAGGATGGCCACCACCATCACCAGCTCCACGAGCGTGAACCCCTCCTCTCGCCGCACCATCCTGCCCTGCACAAGAGCAACCTCCGTGCCACCTAGAACCCGTAGGAGGCCACCTCCGTGCTTCCGTTCGCCCGCAGGGTCACCACCACGGTGGCCCCGCTCACCGGGGTTCCCTCCCTTCCCCGGGCCCGCAGCAGGCACACCCCGTCCCGGCACACCCCGTAGCTGAAGATCCAGTGGCGGGTGGGCGGAGGGGTGGCGGGCACGAGGCCGTCGAAGGTCCCCCGGTGGAGGTAGTGGGCCCAGGCGACCCGGCGCATCCGTTCAAGCCCCTGCTCCGCCTCCCCGTAGGTGGCCCGGCGGCGGGCCGTGTAGTACTCCGGGATCCCCAGGAGCACCAGGGTCGCAAGAAGCAGCAGGAGGGCCACCGCCGCAAAGGGATCTGGGAGCAGGTTTGCCCGCCCTTGCCCTCTCGTCATACCGCGGTCGTCCTCCATCCCTACCCATACAATGCCCAACTTTCCGGCTTGTTAGACACCTCCATGGGCTTCAATCGCAAAAAGGAGGGGGCGGGATCTTCCCGCCCCCTCCTTGACCCACGGACACGGAGCCGGATTAGGCGCCCGGTGTCTTCTCCTCCTCTTCCTCCTTCTTCTCCACCACCACGGCCTCGGTGGTGAGCAGCAGGCCCGCGATGGAGGCGGCGTTCTGCAGGGCGGAGCGGACCACCTTCGCGGGATCCACCACCCCGGCCTGGAACATGTCCTCGAACCGGCCGGTGAGCACGTTGTAGCCCACGTTGGGGTCCTGCTGCTGGCGCACCTTCTCCACGATGATGGAGCCCTCCTGCCCCGCGTTCACCGCCAGCTGCCGGAGGGGCTCTTCCAGGGCCTTGCGCACGATCTGGGCGCCCACGGCCTCATCCCCCTCCAGCTGGAGCGCCTCGATGGCCTTCTGGGCGCGGAGCAGGGCCACGCCGCCGCCGGGCACGATCCCTTCCTCCACCGCGGAGCGGGTGGCAGAGAGCGCATCCTCCACCCGGGTCTTCCGGTACTTCATCTCCGTCTCGCTGGCGGCGCCGATGCGGATCACCGCCACGCCGCCCACCAGCTTTCCCAACCGCTCCTGCAGCTTCTCCCGGTCGTAGTCGGAGTCCGTCTCCTCGATCTGCTTGCGGATCTGCTGGATCCGCTTCTCGATCTCCTTGGGATCCCCCGCACCGCCCACGATGATGGTCTCCTCCTTGCGGACCCGCACCTGCTTGGCCCGGCCCAGCTGCGAGAGGTCTGCGTTCTCCAGCTTGAGGCCGAGCTCCTCACTGATGACGGTACCGCCCGTGAGGATGGCGATGTCCTGCAGGATGGCCTTCCGTCGCTCCCCGAAGGCGGGCGCCTTCACCGCGCAGACGCTGAGGGTACCCCGCAGCTTGTTGACCACCAGGGTGGCCAGGGCCTCGCCCTCCACGTCCTCCGCGATCACCAGGAGCGGCTTGCCCGTCTGCACCACCCGCTCCAGCACGGGCAGAAGATCCCGTACGGAGGAGACCTTGCGGTCCGTGATCAGGAGGAAGGGCTCCTCCAACACGGCCTCCATCTTCTCGGGGTCGGTGATGAAGTAGGGGGAGATGTAGCCCTTGTCGAACTGCATCCCCTCCACGATCTCCACCGTGGTCTCAATCCCCTTGCTCTCCTCCACGGTGATGACGCCGTCCTTGCCGACCTTGTCCATGGCATCCGCGATGATCTTGCCGATGCTGGGGTCGTTGGCGGAGATGGTGGCCACCTGCTCGATGGCCTCCTTGGTCTCCACGGGCTTGCTGATCTTGCGGATGTGCTCCACCGCCGCCTCCACGGCCCGGTCGATGCCCCGCTTGAGGGCCATGGGGTTGCTGCCCGCGGCCACGTTCTTCAGGCCCTCGTGGATGATGGCCTGGGCCAGGATTACGGCGGTGGTGGTGCCATCCCCCGCCACGTCGTTGGTCTTGCTCGCCACCTCCCGCACGAGCTGCGCTCCCGCGTTCTCAAATGGGTCTTCCAGCTCGATCTCCTTCGCCACCGTCACCCCATCGTGGGTGATGGTGGGGGAACCCCACTTCTTCTCCAGAACCACGTTGCGGCCCTTGGGGCCCAGGGTGATCTTCACCGCATCCGCCAGCTTGTTCACCCCGCGCTCCAGGGCCCGACGCGCCTCCTCGTTGTACAGGAGCACCTTCGCCGGCATCCCGCCTCACCTCCCTACGCCTTGGCCGCCGCCGGCTCGCGCTCGACGATGGCCAGGATGTCGCTCTGACGGAGGATCAGGTACTCCTCCTCCTCGATCTTCACTTCCGTGCCCGCGTACTTCGCGAAGAGCACTCGGTCCCCCACCTTCACGTCCATCGGAAGGCGCTTGCCGTCCTCGGTGAGGGCCCCGGGACCCACGGCCACCACCTCCCCGTGCTGGGGCTTCTCCTTGGCCACGTCGGGCAGCACGATGCCGCCCTTGGTGCGCTCCTCCTCCTCCAGAGGCTTCACCACCACCCGATCTCCCAGGGGCTTCAGCCTCACGGCGCATCCCTCCTTTCCTGGTTTTGGGAATCCATCGGGGTGTTAGCACTCGAGAGCCTCGAGTGCTAAGTCCGGTACCCATACTACCCGCTTCGGGTCCCGGTTTCAAGGGTGTGGGAAAGCCTCCAACGGGAGGTCGGGGTGGGCGTCGAGGGTCCAGGGGGCGTGCTGGCCCCGCTGAAGGCGCCGCAGGCCCGCGTAGGCGATCATGGCGGCGTTGTCCGTGCACAGCTCGGGTGGCGGAACGAGGAGGGGGATCCCGAGCGCCTGTGTTTCCTCCCTCAGCCGCCTCCGGAGGAGGCGGTTGGCGGCCACTCCGCCCGTGAGGATCACGGAGGCGGGTGAGCGGTCCCGGACGGCCCGCAGGGTACGCGAGACAAGGTGCTCTGTGGCGGCCCGCTGGAAGGAAGCGGCCACGTCCGCGGGGTTCGGGGGCGGGACCTTCCGCAGGGCCAGCACCACCGCGGTCTTGAGCCCGCTGAAGCTGAAGTCATAGCCCGGTTCCGCCTCAAGGGGCACGGGTAGCGGCACGGCCTCCGCATCCCCCTCCTGGCTCAGGCGGTCGATCTCTGGCCCTCCGGGGTACCCCAGACCCAGGGCCCGGGCCACCTTGTCGAAGGCCTCGCCCGCGGCGTCGTCCCGGGTCCTTCCGAGGAGTTCGTACCGGCCCTCCTCCGGGATCCACACGAGGTCCGTATGGGCCCCTGAGACGATGAGGGCGAGGGCGGGCAGGAGAGCGGGTCCGTGGGCGAGGAAGGCGGCGTAGAGGTGTCCTTCCAGGTGGTTTATGCCCGCGAGGGGAAGCCCTGCCGCGAAGGCCAGGGCTTTGGCATAAGCCACCCCCACCGCGAGGGCGCCCACAAGTCCCGGGCCGCAGGTGACGGCTACTCCCGCGAGGTCCCGGATCTGGACCCCCGCCCGCTCGAGTGCCTCTGCCACCACGGGAATCAACCGCTCCAGGTGCCGGCGGGAAGCCAACTCGGGCACCACGCCCCCGTAGCGGGCGTGGAGGTCCGCTTGGGAGGCCACCACGCTGGAGAGGATGGTGCGGTCCCGGACCACCGCGGCCGCGGTCTCGTCGCACGAGGTCTCGATGCCGAGAACCGGTCCTTCGATCACGGTTCAGGGATCTGTTGCGCGAGCCGGGCTTTGAGGGCCTCTAGCCGGGAGCGGAAGGGCTCTTCTAGGATGTTGCCGGTCCACATGATGAGGGCGTCCTCGCCGTTGTCCGTGTAGTAGCCCTTCCGTACGTGGACCTCCCGGAACCCGTACTTCCGGTACAGGTTCTGGGCGATGCGGTTGGACTTCCGGACCTCCAGGGTGACCCACCTGGCCCCCCGGTTGCGGGCCTCCTCGATGAGGGCCACCAGCAGCCGCTCCCCGATCTTCCGGCCGCGCCAGGCGGGATCCACGGCGATGGTGGTGATGTGGGCCTCCTCCAGGATGATCCACATCCCCGCATAGCCCACCACCTCCTCCCCTACCCGGGCCACGATGTAGTACGCGGTGCGGTTCT
The DNA here is from genome assembly GCA_025059775.1 of Armatimonadota bacterium. NCBI lineage: Bacteria > Bacillati > Armatimonadota > Armatimonadota bacterium. Next base: position 228,042 of record JANXCW010000003.1, on the reverse strand, counting down.
CCCGGATCTCCCGGCGGTACGCATTCGGAGGCCACGGGGTAGGAAAGGAAGCCCGCTCGATCTGCAGGATCCTCGGGATGTCCTGCTCCCGCATGCGCTCGATCCGTACGGGCAGAAGGGTCTTCATTCCCCAGCTCCGCGCGGCGCCACCAGCCACACGGGAGGTCGGAAGGAGCCGGCCCGGCCATACCGGGGCTGGATGGCCTGCAGCGGTTCGCCCCCCGTCCGCAGCAGCCGCTCCCGACCCAGCTCGGCCACGGCGGCCGCCCGCGGGCCCCACAGGGCCCGGGGCGCCGTGTGCGCCCGGGGAAAGGCCTGCCGCAGAAGGTGCCCGTAACGGTGGAGTCCGTCTCCCACGAAGGTGAGCTCTTCCACGCCGAACTCCCGCAGCCGGCCGAGGACGATTTCCGGTGTCGCCGTGAGCTCCTCCATAAGGACGCGGTAGCTCTCCCCTTCCCGGACGAACAGCGCCGCGGAGATCTCCCCGCGCCTGGCATCCAGCACGGGGACCACGAAGGGAGCTGGTGAGCATCCCACGGCCAGGGCGTGCAGGGTGGAGACCCCGCAGGCGGGAACCCCCCGGGCGTGGGCCCATCCCACCGCGGTGGCGATCCCTACTCGCAGGCCCGTAAAGGACCCAGGGCCCGTGGAGACCGCCACGCCCCTTACGTCCTCCGGGGCGAGATCGGCATCACGCAGCATCCCCTGGATAGCGGGCACCAGCCATTCCAGGGCCCGCCGCCAGGCCCGTCGCGTGCGTTCTGCCCGCAGTCCGGTCTCGTCCACCAGGGCTACGCTGACGGTCTCGGTGGCGGTCTCGATCCCGAGCACCAGCACGGTCAGCCCTTCGTGGAGGAGGTGGCTTCCACCATGGCCTCCGCGAGTCGGCGGCTGCGCACGCCCCGGGGCTCGAGGTGGACGATCCGGGTGGACTCGTCCGCGATCTCCAGGCGGATCCACAGGGCATCCGGCGGGAGGAGGTGTTCTGCTCGCTCCGCCCACTCCACGAGCACCACTCCGCCCTCGTCGAACAGCTCCTCCAGTCCAAGGGGCTCCAGTTCCTCCGGGCGCAGCCGGAACAGGTCCACGTGGTAGATGGGGAGTCGGCCCCGGTACTCGTGCACGATGAGGAAGGAAGGGCTCGCCACCCGACCCCGGGCCTCCAGGGCCTGGGCCACACCCTGCACCAGGGTGGTCTTGCCGGAGCCCAGCTCGCCCACCAGGGCCACCACATCTCCCGGTCGCAGCGCCGCGCCCAGTCGGCGGCCCAGCTGCCGGGTTTCCTCCGCGCTGCGGGTCGTCCGCTGCATGGTTACCCTCCCCGGGCGTCGCGACCCAGGAACGGCCGCACGAGGTCAATGGGCAACGGGAAGATGGTGGTGCTGTTCTGCTCGCTGGCGATCTCCGCCAGGGTCTGGAGGTAGCGGAGCTGGAGTGCGATGGGCTGCTCCGCCATCTTCCGGGCAGCCTCCACCAGACGCTCCGCGGCCTGGTATTCGCCTTCCGCGTTGATGATCTTGGCCCGCCGTTCCCGCTCCGTCTCCGCCTGCCGGGCCATGGCCCGCTTCATGCCCTCCGGCAGCACCACGTCCCGCACCTCCACCGCGGTCACCTTGATTCCCCAGGGTTCTGTGGCCTCATCGATGATGCGCTGCAGCTGCGCGTTCACCTGATCCCTCCGGGAGAGGAGGTCATCGAGCTCGTGTTGGCCCACCACGCTGCGCAGGGTGGTCTGGGCATACAGGGCTGTGGCCCGCACGAAGTCCTCCACCTTCACGATGGCGTCCTCCGGATTCACCACCCGGAAGTACACCACCGCGTCCACGGTGACGGGGACGTTATCGCGGGTCATCATCTCCTGGCGCGGCACGTCCATGGTGACCACCCGGAGGTCCACCTTCACCATGCGGTCGATGAAGGGGATGAGGAGGATCAAGCCGGGGCCCCTTGCGCCCACCAGCCGGCCGAGACGGAAGACCACACCCCGCTCGTACTCCCGCACGATCCGCACCATGCTCGGCAGAACCAGGAGGAGGAAGATGGCCAGGGCGATGAGCGCCGTCATGCGGTTCCCTCCTTCCGGACTTTGAGTCGCAACCCCTCCACCTCCACCACGCGGACCCGGCTTCCCTCCGGGATCCGGCCGTCCACGGACTCCGCGGTCCACAGCTCCCCCTGTACGAACACCACGCCCTGCGGCGTCAGCTCCGATCGGGCCTCCCCTACGGCCCCCAACAGGGCCTCCCTCCCCGTGGTGGGCCGGCGGCGCTGGGCCCGCAGGCCCGCACCGACCGCGAACAGGAAGAAGGCGGCGCTCACCAGGGCGATGGCCACCGCGAGCTCGATGCTCATGCGCAGGTACGGCTCCTGGTTGCTGGTGAGGAGGATGGCCCCGAGGATGAAGGAGATCACCCCGCCCACGGAGAGGATGCCGTGGCCGGGGATGAACAGGTCCGCGAGGAACAGGAGCACCGCGAGCCCGATGAGGGCCAGTCCCGCGTAGTTCACCTGGAGGATGGCGAGGGAGGTCAACCCCAGCACGAGGGCGATGGCGCCCACGATACCGGGGAGGATGGCCCCAGGGTTGTTGAGCTCGAAGATGATCCCGTAGACCCCGATGGTGAGCAGGATGAGGCCGATGTTGGGATCCGCCAGGAGATCCAGCATCCGCTCCCGGAGATCCATCCCCAGAGCTACCAGCTCCGCGCCCCGGGTGGTGAGGGCGATCCGCTCCCCCCGCACCTCCACCCACCGACCGTCCACCCGATTCAGCAGATCCCGCACGTCCCGGGCCAGGAGATCCGCCACCCGCAACCGCACCGCCTCCTCCGCGGGGATGCTGGCCGCCTCCCGCACGGCCCGCTCTCCCCACTCCGCGTTCCGGCCCCGCCGGTGGGCCAGGGTGCGGATGCGGGCCACCGCATCCTCCGTGACCTTGCGTTGCAGGGCCCGCTGGTTTTCGGTCTCCTGTTGATCTCCGCCGCCCGCGAACACAGGGGTGGCGGCCCCCACGTTGGTGGTGGGCGCCATGGCGGCCACGTGAGCCGCATAGAGGATGAACACGCCCGCGCTGCCGGCCCGGGCACCCGGAGGGGAGACGTATACGATGACGGGAACCGGGGAGGCCAGGATAGCCTTCGTGATCTGATCCATGGAGGTCATGAGACCTCCGGGCGTATCCAGCTCCACCACCAAGGCCTCCGCGCCCGCCCGCTCTGCCTCCCGGATGCCCCGCTGGATGTAGATGGCGGTGGCCGGGGAGATGATGCCCTCCACCCGCAGCACGTACACCCGGGGCCGTGGCGCGGCTGCCCAAAGCAGCCCCCACGCCATCAGGACAACCAGGGGAAAAAGCCACCTGATCCGCTGCACCATGACCCCCTGCCCTAACGGTACCCTACTCCGGGGCCCCCGAAAAGCGGCCTTGTTGAACCCGGTAAGGGGGCGGAGGTGCCGCCACATGGCCCTCTCACGCCCCGGCAGGAAAGGCGATCTCCCCCGCTACCAGGGTAAAGACCGCCCGGAATTCCTCGTCTAGGACGCACAGGTCCGCCCGCATCCCCGGGAGGAGGATCCCCCGATCCGTAAGGCCCAGGAGTCGGGCAGGGGTGGTGGAGGCGCCGCGTACCGCGTCCGCGAGGGGAATCCCCCACCGCACGAGGTTGGCGATCCCCTGGTCCATCCGCAGGCTGCTTCCGGCCAGTCTTCCGTCCGGCAGGCGACAGGTGCCGTCAGGCCCCATGGAGATCTTCCGGCCGCCGAGGGTGTACGTACCCGGCGGCATGCCCGCGGCCGCACAGGCATCCGTGGTGAGGACGACGCGGTCCGGTCCCACCAGCCGGTACACCAACCGGACCACCGCGGGGTGGAGGTGCACGCCATCCGGGATGAGGCCCACCAGGCAGCGGAGATCCTCCACGACGGCTCCCACGACTCCCGGTTCCCGGTGGTGCAATCCCCGCATGGCGTTGAAGAGGTGCGTGGCCATTCGGGCATGCTGCAGGGCCCGCCGGGTCTCCTCATAGGTGGCATCCGTGTGGCCGATGGCCACCACAACCCCCTCCTCCCGGAGCCGCCGGATCAGGGCCTCCGCGCCCGCAAGCTCTGGGGCCAGGGTGCACATTCGCAGGTCCGGGAGCGCGTCCGCGATCAACCGCCACACCTCCGGATCGTCCGGGGCCCGCAGATGACGGGGGTCATGGGCTCCGGCGCGGGCGGGGTTGAGGACCGGGCCTTCCAGGTGGACACCCAGAAGCGCGGCCCCCAAAGGCCGCGCGCGGCGCAGCACCCGCAGGGCGTGGCGCAACCGATCCACCGGGGCGCTCACCAGGGTCGCGAGGAACCCCGTGGTTCCCGTGGTGGCCAGGCGGCGGGATAGCTCGTCCACCTGCGCTTCATCCGCGGTGAGAAGATCCACGCCGAAGCCGCCGGCCACCTGGAGATCCACAAACCCGGGGACGAGATGGCCTGTGGGGAAGACCCAGTCCGCGTCCCGGGGAATCCCCTCCCCCACCGCCGCGATGCGTCCGGACCGTACCACCACGTGGCCGGGAGCGAACTCCCGGGTGGCCCCGAGGACGCGACCCGCGGCCAGAATCACGGCAGAGCTCCGGGGATGGTGACCGGAAGCCGTCCGGTGGGCTTCAGGTGCCCCGCAAGCGCCCGCGCCGCAGCCCTCAGGCTCGCGGGATCCGGCCCGTAGGCCACGAGGTAGCTCCGGACTTCGGGGAAGGCCGCGAGCTCGTACGGGGCCCCGGCCCCCACCACCACGAGCCGCTCCCGGTAGCGTGCCCAGAGTTCCCGCACGAGGCCCGTGTGCGTCCCCTTGCGCCATCCCGAACTCAGTACCACCACGTTCTCCCACGCCCCCCGCGCCAAGTCCTCCAAGGAGGGCACGGCCTCCACCTGGGGAAAGACACTCCGGAGCTCCCGGATGAAGACGCTCCCTTCCTCGAGCCCCAAGCAGAGGACCGCGGTGCGGCCTGGAGGAAGGGGAATACGGGCCTGCCGAACCAGGGTGAGCCCGCGCCGGGCGAGCTCCTGGACCTTCTGCTCGAGCGCCGCGAGAGGCGGGGAAGCCTCCTCGGCGGGCAGTAGGGCATGGCCGCGCTTGAGGCGCTCGATGCGCCGCACACCTTCCCGGAGCTCTGACCACGAGAGGCAACCCTGCAGGACGGCTTCCCGAGCCGCCTGGATCCCGATCCACTGCTCCTCCGGGCTTCCCAGATTCAGGAGCACATCCGCACCAGCCCGGAGGCTCTGCACCACCGCCTCCGCCCGGCTCCACCGCCCGCGCACGGCCCCCATGCCCAAGGCGTCCGTGAACACAACGCCCTCAAACCCCATCTCCCCCCGCAGCAGATCCCGCAGGATGCGCCTGGAGAAGGTGGCGGGGAGATCCGGATCGAGGGCGGGGTAGAGGACGTGGGCGGTCATGAGGGCTTCTGCCCCGGCCTCCAGGGAAGCCCGGAAGGGCAGGAGATCCACCTGTTCAAGCTCCCCTCTCCTTTTGGGAACTACGGGGAGGTCGAGGTGGGAGTCCACCGCGGTGTCGCCGTGCCCTGGGAAATGCTTGGCGATCCCGAGGATGCCGCACGATTGAAGACCCCGTAGGTAGGCGCACCCCAGGCGTGCCACCGTGCGGGGGTCTTGCCCGAAGGACCGGGGACCGATGATGGGATTTTGCGGATTCGTGTTCACGTCCAGCACAGGGGCATGGTTGGCGTTGATCCCCAGCCACCGGAGCACGGCTCCCGTGACGCGCCCTGCTTCGTATGCATCGGCTTCCTCCCCGGAGGCGCCGAGCGCCATGGGGGAGGGACAAAGGGGAACGTCCCGGAGGGTGTTCACCCACCCCCCCTCCTGATCCACGGTGATCCACAGGGGCGGGAGGGAAGCCTCGCGGGCAAGCCGCTGTAGGTCCGCCACCAGGCTTCTCACCTGCTCGGGGGAGGCCACGTTCTTGGGGAAGAGGATCACCCCACCCACCCGCCCCTCCCGCACGAGGCGCTCGACCGTGGGGTCTAGTTCCGTCCCTGCGAAGTCCACCACGAACCGCTGGCCCACCAGGTCGTGGAGGTGGTCCATGGTTCTAGCCCGCCGCAAACCGCACCGCTTGCCCGGGCCCGTACTGCGCGAACCGTCCCAGCTCCTCCTCCGGGATTACCGCGAGCACGGGGTATCCGCCCGTGGTGGGGCCGTCCCGCATCAGGACGATGGGCTGCCCATCCGGAGGGATCTGCACGGCGCCCGGGATCATGCCCTGGGAGAGGATCTCGCCGGAGCCTGCGTGGGGAATGCGGGGGCCTTCGAGGCGGTATCCGGAACGGTCGCTCTGCGCGCTCACCATGTAGGCGGAGGCCACGAACCGCTCGAAGGCACCGGGCGCAAAGGCTCCGAGGTGCGGACCCGGAAGGACCCGGATGGGGCCTGCTTTTGGCTCGGGGGAGGGAGGCCTCCCTCCTCCCATCCCACGGCCCACGGAGAGCACGTCCCCGGTCCGGAGAGGCCTGCCTTCCAGCCCTCCCAGGCGGGCCCGGACATGGGTGCTGTGGCTTTCAAGGACCGGGGGGACCTGTATCCCACCGCCAACCGCGAGGTAGGCCCACATACCGTGCCGGCGGCCCCGAAACCGGACCACCTCTCCCCGCCGCCACCGCACGGGTTGGTAAAGGGGGACAGGTCTTCCGGACAACTCCGGGGCGAAGTCCGCACCCGCCAGTGCCATCACCAGGTCCACGAGCGCCTCCAGGGCGGGTGCGGGCCAGGTGAATTCCAGGCCCGCGGCCTCCGGCGGGTTCCCCACACATTCGTTGGCGAGCCTCAGGGACTCCGGATCCATGGCACCGGAAGGTGGTACCCCGTAGCGCCGGTACCCCGAGCGCCCCAGGTCCTGGACCGTGGTACACAGTCCTCCCCTGAGCACCGCGATGGCCGGCCTCCCCTCCCGCGGGGGCGCGGGGGGAGGAGGGGGCTCCTGGAACTCCTCCGGAGGAACCGGGAAAAATCGCACCCGGTCTCCCACCTCTAGGAGCGCGGGAGGGGACCGGGTGGGGTCGAAGACTAAAAGGGAGGTGCGCCCGAGGAGGTTCCACCCTCCCGCCGTGGGCGCGGGGTAGATGCCCGTGAGGCGGCCTGCGACCCCTACGGATCCAGGGGGGACCGCGGTCCGGGGTCGGGGGAGGCGGGGTGCCGCAATCCGATCGGGCACGGTGGCCATGTACGGGAACCCGGGAGCGAACCCCAGCATGTACACCAAGTACTCCGTGCCGGAGTGGAGCGCCACCACCTCTTCGGGGGACACGCCCGCCCATGCGGCAACCCGATCGAGATCCGGCCCGTGGACTCCCCCGTACGCGACGGGGATCTCGTGGGTTCTGCTGCGGGTGAGGGGTTCCGGTTCTCCCGACCGCTCTGCGAGGGCTTGCTCGACGGCCCGTACGTCCGCGGGGCCTTCCAGCAGGGCCAGGACCGAGCCGTAGGCGGGCACGGTCTCCCTCACCCCCGGGATCTGGCGGAGGGCTCGGTCCACGCTCAGCACCCGCGACAGCATCCGGGGCGAGATCTCCTCTCCCAGCTCCACCAGTACCGCGCACCGGCCGAAGGGAACCAGACGCACGGCTACCGATAGACCCTGGGCAGGCGCGGGGAGAGGCGGGAGACGATCTCGTGCGGGATGGTACCGCACGTCCTCGCCACCTCCTCCACGGGCACGTGAGGTCCCAGCAGCTCCACCTCGTCCCCCTCCTCCGCGGGGAGATCACCCACGTCCAGCATGAGGGCGTCCATGCACACCCGCCCCGCGTACGGCACCCGGGTTTCCCGGAAGAAGGCCATCCCGCCCTCGGACAGTGCCCGGGGAAGCCCGTCCGCATACCCTACGGGCACCGTAACGAGGGTGGTCTCCCGCGAGGTGCGGTAGATCCCCCCGTACCCGACCCGGGTACCCTGCGGAACCCGTCGCACCTGCGCCACCCGGGCAACCAGGCGCAGGGCGGGCTGCAGCGTGGGGGTCGGCACGCCGGGGGAGAGGCCGTACAGGGCGATTCCCACCCGCACCAGGTCGTAGTGGGCGTCCCGCAGGGTGAAGGTGGCGGCACTGTTCGCCGCGTGCCGGAAGGGCACCCGATGCCCTCTCGCTTCCAGGACAGCCAGGACCTCCTGGAACCGCTGCAGCTGGCTCCGGGCAAAGGCGAGGTCCTCATCCGCGGTGGCGAAGTGGGTATAGACTCCCTCCAGGTGCAGGCCGGGCGTGGAGGTGATGGCGTCCGCCACGGGCAGAACCTCCTCAGGGGGGAATCCGAACCGCCGCATCCCCGTGTCCACCTCGAGGTGGATCGCGAGGCCGAAGGCGGAGCGGACCGCGGCCCGCCGCGCAGCCTCCAGACTCCCGGGCGAGAAAACCGTGAACGAAACCTGATGGGGCGCGAGTTCCAGCATCTCCTCCGGCTCCGCGGGGCCCAGCACCAGTATGGGGGCGGAGACCCCGGCTTCCCGCAGGACCCTAGCCTCCGAGGGAAAGGCTACCCCCAGCCATGCCGCTCCGGCCTCCACCGCGGCTTTTGCGACGGGCACCATGCCGTGCCCGTAGGCGTCCGCCTTCACCACCGCCAGGAGCTGCGTGGATCGGCCCAGCACACGGCCTACCGTCCCCACGTTGTGGCGGATGGCGCCGAGATCCACCTCAACTTGGACGGGCCGCATGGAGGTAGGTCACGGGTTCAGGCATCGTCCCTTCCTGGATGCGGCGGATGACCAGGGGGATGGCGTCCGCCACCTCCCGGGCCAGCAGGCCCCGATCGCCGAGGGAGGCCGCCACGAGGTCGCCTGCAGCCCCGTGCAGGAAGGCACCCACCCAGGCGGCGTCGAAGGGACCCAGGCCTTGGCCGATGAGGGCTGCGATGGCACCCGTTAGCACGTCGCCCATGCCGCCCGTAGCCATCCCGGGGTTTCCGGTGGGGATCACGACCAGCCGGCCGTTTGGGTCCGCCACCACCGTCCGGGCACCTTTGAGCACCGTCACAGCACCGGTGATCCGGGAGGTGGATTGGGCCGCGTGGATCCGTCCCCGCTGGATCTCCGCGGTGGAGACTCCCAGGAGACGGCCGAGCTCCCCCGGATGCGGGGTGATGATCACGGGAGAACGGGCCTCCCGCAGGACCTCCGGATGCCCCGCCAGCACGTTGATCCCATCCGCATCCAGGACCACGGGACGGGGACTGGTCCGGATCACTTCCCGAACGAGGTGGGGGACATCTCCCCGGGTTGTCAGGCCCGGGCCGATTCCCACCACATCCGCCTCCTGCACCAGTTCCAGGATTGCCTCCAGGGAAGCGGCGCAGAGGACTCCTCCCTCGTCCGGAAGCCCAAGTGGCATCGCCTCCACCACGGAGCTGGCCACCGCCGGGTAGATGGATTCCGGTACCGCAAGTCGCACCAGACCCGCGCCCGTACGCAGGGCTCCCAGGGCCATGAGCCGCGGAGCTCCACTGAACCAGCTGCTCCCCCCTACCAGCAACACCCGGCCATAGGTCCCCTTGTGGGTGTCGGGGGCCCGGGGAGGGAGGAGGGTGCGGACCTGCGCCACGGTGCTGAGCTCCGTGCGAATCCCGAGATCCTCCACCAGGGTCCGGGGAATTCCGAGATCCGCCACCACCACCTGTCCGCAGAACTCCGCGCCCGGATAGACCACCATCCCCACCTTCGGGAATCCCATGGTGACCGTGATCGTGGCCCGCACGCAGGGTCCCTCCACCCGGCCGGTGTCCGCTTCCAGGCCGGAGGGTACGTCCACGGACAGGATGGGGATCCGGGCATCGTTGAGGATCTCGATGGCCCGGGCCGTCAGTCCCACCGCGGGCCCGCGGAACCCCGTGCCGAAGATGGCATCCACCACCAGCTGGTAGCCGCGCGCCGCGGCCCGAAGGGCGGTGTCCACGGGGCCCACCACGTTGTCCACCTCGATCCCGGCCGCCCGGGCTGCCCGGAGGTTTGCCGCCGCGTCTCCGGAGAGATCCTGGTCCCGGGCCAACAGCATCCCACGCACGGGTACGCCCGCGTTCTGCAGGTGCCGGGCCGCGCACAATCCGTCCCCCCCGTTGTTGCCTTTGCCGCACACCACCAGCACCCGACCCCCGCCCCGCTCCTCCAGGAACTTGCAGGCCACCTGGGCCACCGCACGGCCCGCGTGCTCCATGAGGATCGTGGTGGGGATTCCGATCTCCGCGGCGCGGCGCTCAATCGTGCGCATCTGCTCCGAGGTTACTAGCTTCATCGCTCCTCCTCCCCCGGTTCCTCCCCCTCCGCGACCGCGAAGGCCGCGGCGTACTCGTGCCCGTGCGTGAGGGAGACATGGACCTCTCGGATCCCCCTCCGCCGCGCCACCCGGGCGGCCCGCCCCCAAAGCCGCACCCGGGGTCGACCCGTGGGGTCGTTGGTAATCTCCACCTCCCGCCAGCCCACCCCCTTGCGGCCGGTCCCCAGGGCCTTCATCACCGCCTCCTTCGCTGCGAACCGGGCGGCGAGCCGCAAGACCCGGTTGGGGCCCCCGCCCGCCCGCAGCCGCTCGGACTCGGTGAAGATGCGCGCCACAAATCGCCCCCCCCACCGCGCCAGGGCCCGCTGGATGCGGGGGACCTCCACCAGGTCCACGCCGATGCCGAGAATCCTCACGCCTCCTCGGGTCCCTCCGCCTCCTCCACCAGCATCACGGGAATGCCTTCCCGCACCGGATAGCGCCGGCCGCAGCGGGTACACACCAGACAATCCCCTTCCGGGCGAACCGGGGTCCTGCACACAGGACAGACGAGCAACGCGAGGAGCTCCGGGTCCACCATCCCGGATTGGAGTTCGCGATGGGACCCGAAGGCTCCTCGGGAATTTTTACTCCACGGTGACGCTCTTGGCGAGGTTGCGGGGTTGATCGATGTCGTGCCCCCGCTCCCGGGCCACGTGATAGGCCAGCAGCTGCAGGGGCAGAATGGCCAGGATGGGGCTCAGGAGGTCGTGGGTGCGGGGAATGCGGAGGACCGCGTCTGCGTGCCTGCCTACCTCTACGTCGTCCGCGTAGGCCACGGCGATCACGTACCCGCCCCGGGCCTTTACTTCCTGGAGGCTGCTGATGGTCTTCTCGTACACCTCCCGCTGGGTGAGCACCACCACCACGGGGGTGCCATGGGTGACCAGGGCCAGGGTTCCGTGCTTCAGCTCTCCCGCGGGCATGGCCTCGGAGTGGAGGTAGCTGATCTCCTTGAGCTTGAGGGAACCCTCCAGGGCCACCGCGTAGTCCAGACCCCGGCCGATGAAGTACAGGTGCTCCGCCTCGCAGATCCGGCGTGCCAGGTGGAGGATGTCCTCCTGGTCGTTCAGGACTTCCTGTATCTTGCAGGGCAGGTGCTGCAGCTCCTGCAGCAGGGTCTGGTGGAGGCGCACATCCAGCCCCATCCGGCGCTCCCGGAGGAAGAGGGCCAGGAGCACCTGGGCCACCAGCATGGCCAGATAGGCTTTCGTGCTGGCCACCGCGATCTCCGGGCCCGCCCGGATGTAGAGGACGTCGTGGGCCTCCCGGCTCAGGGTGCTGCCCACCACGTTGGTGATAGCCAGGATCCGGGAACCCCGGGCCCGGCACAGGCGGGCGGCCGCCAAGGTGTCCGCGGTCTCCCCAGACTGGCTGATAGCCACGGTGAGGGTGTCCGGGCCCAACAGGGGATCTCGGTAGCGGAGCTCGTGCGCGTAATCCACCTCCACCGGAATTCGAAGCAGGCGCTCCAGCACCATCCGACCGTACAGCCCCGCGTGGAAGGCGGTGCCGCACGCGGTGATCCAGATCTCCCCGAGCCCCTCCACGAACCCCTCAGGGAAACGCACATCCTCCAGGTAGACCCTCCCCTCGGGGGTGATGCGGCCCATCAGGGTCTCCGCAAGAACCTGAGGTTGCTCGAAGATCTCCTTCAGCATGAAGTGCGGGTAGCCCGCGCGCTCCGCCTGCTCCGCGTTCCAGGTCACGTGTACCCTGTCCCGCCTCACGGGGGTACCGTCCAGACGGAACAGGCGCGCCCCGTCCTTTGTGACCACCACCATCTCCCCGTCCTCCACCACCAGCACGTCCCTGGTGTACGGAAGGAGGGCTGGGATGTCGGAGGCGAGGAGCATCTCGCCCTGACCGAAGCCCACCACGAGCGGGCTGATCATCCGCACGGCCACCAGGCGGTCAGGCTCCTGCGCGCACATGGCCACGAGGGCATATGCCCCCCGGGCCCGCCGCACCGCACGGCGGACGGCCTCTGCAAGATCCCCCTGGTATTCCTCCTCGATGAGGTGGGCGAGGATCTCCGTGTCCGTGTCCGACCGGAAGACGTGCCCGCGATGCAGAAGCTCCTCCCGCAGGGGGAGGAAGTTCTCGATGATGCCGTTGTGGATCACCGCGAACCGCCCGGACTCATCCGCATGCGGGTGGGCGTTGGTGTCCGTGGGCTGCCCGTGGGTGGCCCAACGGGTGTGTCCAATGCCCGGGCTGCCCTCCACGGGCTCCCGTTCCAGGAGCTCCACCAGGCGCCCCAGCTTCCCCGCGGTCTTCCGCACCGCGATGGTGCCGTCCCGGACCACCGCGATCCCCGCGGAGTCATACCCCCGGTACTCCAGGCGCCGCAGGCCGTCCAGGAGGACTTCCACCGCGTTGCGCTCCCCGATGTACCCCATGATGCCGCACATGGCCCACCTCCATACGGAGAGGGGGCGGACACCTGGGTCGGTGTCCGCCCCGCACCCTCCACGGCTCAGCTCGTAGCCGCGGGAGCCTCCTGCCGTACCACGTGGAACTCCTTCTCAAGCCGCTCCAGGCGTGCCACGATGCCGCCGTACTCCAGCTCAGAGTAAGGGAGCATGGCGGGCTCGAAGAAGCCCTGCTTGCGCATCTCCAGGGCCTTGTCCACAATGCGTTCCCGCACGGGCGCCCACACGGGGTCGCTGAAGAGGTCCACGGGCCCTGTGAGCCTGCCCTCGTGGAGGGCAAACCCCAGGGCGCACACCATGGGGATGCAGAAGAAGGTGCTCGCGGGGGTGTTTGCGGGCACGGGGAGGAGCGGCAGGTTGTGGCTGCCGCGGGTATCCCCCGCCACAAAGGCGCCCAGGGCAAACGGCGGACCGAACTCCTCCGTGGCCGGGAAGATCTTCTGCACCCGCACAATGGCCACGGGATCGTCCTTGCCCACGTACCGGCCCGCAATGTTCCGCAGGCGCGTGGTGGAGACGGCCGCCGCCTGCTCCGTGGGGTACTTCCGGGACCAGATGGACTCGATCACGTACCGGTGCGTGTCCCGAAGCAGGGCCGCGATGTCGTACAGGCGTTCCGGCGCATCCAGCTCGATGATCCGATCCCCCTCCGTGTACTCCACGTCCATGATGCGGAACCGGAACCCGTCATGGAGCTCCGTGCTCAAGAGCAGCCCCGGGGAGTACATGGGATCCGCGAAGGCCAGATAGAGGGGCAGGTTGAAGGCCCCGGGCTCGGTCTTGTCCGCCGCGAGGATCATGAGGGCCTCGTTGGGACGCTCCTCGAAGGTCATCTCCGCCACTTGAGGCCCCATGCCCCGCACGTTGCCGCTGAAGGCGTCCACCAGGAGGTCCTGCCCGGCTCCGTACAGGCCCTGCGCCTTTGCCACCGTGGTAGCCGCCCGGAAGGCCTCCCACGCCAGGGCGTGCACCCGCTCGTTGCTAGTCCCGTGGGTGTGGGTCATCACGATGGAGATGTCGTCCCCGCAGTGGAAAACGAAGGCATCCAGCAGGAGCTTGCCGCGCTCGGGAAACACCCGGTCCCGTACCGTCTGTAGGAGCTCCGCGCTGGGCAGGGTGTGCCCGCCGATGCTCCCGATGTCCGCCTTGATGATGCTCACGGTCACACGCATCCAAATCCCTCCTTTCGGAGATGTACCTGCTCCAGGAGCACGGAGACCCTCCCCGCGCATCCCGGGCTACCTCGGTTGTCCGCTCTGGGTACGGGCGCGAAGGGGGCAGCATCGCGCCCGGATATGCAGGCTGTTCCGGCCAGGAGCCCTTTGTCCCGGGGTTGCCCCCGCGGCTTTGTCAGCTCCCTTTTGCACCACCGGATGGGTTTCCGGAGGCCCGCCGGTATGGGCCTGGGGTCACCCGCCGATCCGGAGTTTCCGCTCCGGTCGAGATCCCCCACCTCGTCAACCCACGGGAAATTCCTCCCGTGGGTCCTGGCGCTTCTCCCAACCGCTCCCCTCTCCCCTCCTTTCCGAAACCTGTTCTTTAACCTGTTCTTTAACCTGTTCTTTTCTTCTCCGGCCGTCCCCTCGGTCCTCCCCTGCTCCTCCAGTATACCGTGGGAAATCCTTCGAACGGAGGAGCCCGCGCAACCTACAGGGCCGCGAGCAGGAACAGGAGCGTACGGGCCATCGCGCGGCCCAGAGCGTGGTGGCGCAGGCCCGTCCGCAGGGCGGTGGCCAGGAAGGGGTAGAACAGGCGGGACTGGTACTGGGTGTCCCCGTACTCCCCGATCACCCGCTGGAGCTCCGGGGCCTGGGCGATCCCGATGAGGAGGCGGGAGACATCCTCGTCCGGGATGCGGTCCAGGGCACGGCGCATCCACGCGGTGAAAGCCACCTCCCGCCCGAACCGTGCGCGCCAGGCCCGCTCGTACCACCGCAGGGCCCCGCGCGCCCCCGACAGCCAGTGGGCCGCCGCTTGGGCGGCGAGCTGTCCTGCCACCAGGGAGTAGTAGATCCCTCCTCCGGAGGTTGCCTTCACGTGTCCCGCCGCGTCCCCCACCACCAGGAAGCCCGGTGCATACGTGGGACGGGCGTGAAGGAGGAGCGGGATCCAGCCGCCCAATCGGCGCACCACCCGGATCCTCCGGGTCCGAGGTGCCAGGGCAGGATGGTTGCGGAGGAGGTCCTCGAGGTAGACGGCGGGTGGGTAGCGGGCAAGGTCTGGGTCCACGCATACCCCGATCCGGGCTTCCCGCTCCCCCAACGGCATGAGCCAGGCAAAGAACCCGGGCGCCCACCGCTGTCCCAGGTACACCTCTACGGTGTCTGCCTCCTGGAGCGGGATGCCCGTGACCTGATACTGGAGCCCTCGGAGCATCCGCCGGGGAGACCCGAGTCCCACAAGGGTTGCAAGCCGGGCCCGCGCCCCTTCCGCGTCCACCACCACCCGGGCCCGGAACCGCAGGGGGGCTTGATCCCGCACGGCTTCCAGCACCACCCCCTCCCCGTCCCGGGCCACCGCGCACGCCCGGGTCCGCAGGAGGAGGGCAGCCCCCGCGTGCAGGGCCTGCTGGACGAGCCACCGATCGAAGACGTCCCGGTCCACCACGTAGGAATCCGGGACCTGGCGCCGCAGCGTGACCGGTTCTCCCCCGGGGGAATACACGGTGGCCGCACGGAGGGCGGTGCGGGCCAGGTCTTGGGGGATTCCGAACTCCGCGAAGGCGTGCACGGAGAGCTTCCCCGCGCAGTGGGCAGGATCCCCCACCACGGGGTGCTCCTCCAGAATGAGGACCCGCAGGCCCATCCGGGCTGCGGTCCAAGCGGCCATGCCGCCCGCAGGACCCGCCCCCACCACGAGGACATCCCAGGACGACTCCTTCATCTCCGCCCGCCGACCACGAGGGAATCCAGCAGTAGACCCAGGAGGATGCCCGCGGTGTTCGCGGCGACATCCTCCCACTCCATGGTCCGCCCCCCCACCAGACCCTGCATCCCCTCCAACCCGATCCCGTACATCCACGCGGCCGCCGCCGTGGCGCGGGTAGAGAGAGGCCACCGCCGCAGGAGGAGGGCCAGGACCAGGAACGCGGTGAGATGGGAGGGGGCACCGCTCACGGGAAGTCCGGGATGGACTTCCGGGAGGACTCCCACAGCCCCCACCAGAGCCATCCACGCCACGGCGCCCGCGCGCTCAACTCCGGCCCAAAGCCTACGTGCCTCCGGTCCGGGATCGGATGAGGTCCTCGAGTTCCTGTGCGACTTCCTCCGCAGCCTGAGCATCCTCGTGCTCCACCATGATCCGGACCACGGGCTCCGTACCGCTGGGGCGTACCAGGAGCCGACCGGCCCTGCCTAGGGCTTTCGCGGCGTGGGTGATGGCCGCCTGCACGGCTTCGTCCCGCAGCGCCGCCCGCGGGTCCTCCACCCGGACGTTCCGCAGAACCTGGGGCAGCCGCTCCACGTCCGAGACGAGCTCCTGGAGGGGTTTGTCCGCGTCCACCATGGCGTTGACCAGCTGCACCGAGGTGAGCAGCCCGTCCCCTGTGGTGGCGAGGCGGCGGAAGATGATGTGTCCGCTCTGCTCCCCGCCCAGCACCGCCCCGGTTTTGAGCATGTGCTCGAGAACATAGCGATCCCCCACGGGGGCCCGCACCACCCGGACGCCCTCCCGCTCCAGGGCGCGTTCCACGCCCAGGTTCGTCATCACGGTGACCACCACCACGCGGGGCTCCAGCTCTTGCCGGCGCAGCAGGTACCGGGCGCAGGCCACGAGGATGAGATCACCATCCACCACTTCCCCGCGCCCATCCACGGCGATCACTCGGTCCGCGTCCCCGTCGTGGGCGAACCCCACTTCCGCCCCATGGGATCGAACCGCGGAGGAGAGGATCTCCGGGTGGGTGGAGCCGCAGCCCACGTTGATCCGGGCTCCATCCGGTTCCTCGTGGAGAGCCACCACCTCCGCACCCAGCAGCTCCCAAAGCCGGGGAGCCAGGCGGTAGGCGGCCCCGAAGGCGCAATCCACCACCACCCGCAGGCCGCGGGCAGGAAGCGCATGCGCCACGAGGTACCGGAGGTAGCGCTCCTCCGCGTCCACGAGTTCCTGGACCCTCCCGATGCGGGTGCCCGTAGGCCTCGGACCGGCCTCGGGAAGGGCACGCTCGATCTCGTCCTCCACTTCGTCGGGGAGCTTGTAGCCCGTGCGATCGAAGAACTTGATGCCGTTGTCCTCGATGGGATTGTGGGAGGCGGAGAGCACCACCCCCGCGTCACACCCCAGGGCTCTGGTGAGGTAGGCCACCGCGGCGGTGGGGAGGACACCGCCGCGCATCACGGAGACCCCAGCGGAGCACAACCCGGCCACCACCGCGCCCTCCAGCATGGGGCCGCTCAATCGGGTATCCCGACCGAGAAGGAATACCCCACCGTTGGGCGCGAGGATCCGAGCCGCAGCCCGGGCCACCTGAAAGGCCAGCTCGGGCGGAAGCGTGTCGTTGGCCACGCCCCGGATCCCATCGGTTCCAAACAGCCGTGCCATCCCCACCCGCTTATTCTACGGCCGCCGCCGGATCCGCAGGGTGATCTCCGAGGGGGTGGAGGCCACCACCCAGATGCCCTGCGGTACCCGGACCTGCACGGGCCTTCGCGCGCTCCCGGGGCCCAGTCCGGTGGCATCCACCACGGCCCGCACCTCCCCCTCCGGGAGGTTAATCACGGTCTCCTCCGAGCCCACCACCCGGACCTGTACCCGATCGGGCTCCCACGTGGCCTCCAGGCCTGCGCCCAATCCCTCCACCACCACGGGCACGTCCCGGACCTCACGGAGCACGGGCGAGGGGAGGACTACGATCCGCACGGAGACCTCGGAAGGGCCCTCCGGCCGCACGCGGTTTGGGAGCTGTACCCGCACGGTGTACCGGGCCTCCCCGTGGAGGTCCCGGACCTCCAGGGGCTCCGTGGAGAGGGCAACCAGGCGCGCCACCGCCTCCTCCGGACCCCATACCCGCAGCAGCGGAGGCTGCACCTCCACCAGGGCGATCCTCGTACCCGCGGGTAGGTTTCCCCTGATCTCGGGAACCACGGGCACCAGGCGCGTGAGCAGAGCCTCCTGGACAACCAGACGCACCTGGACCTGTGAAGGGCGTACCTCCACCCCCTGGATTTCCTCCCCACCGTCTCCCAGGATCCGCACGCGGATGGTTACGGTCTGGGTATTCTGTACCCCGCTGAGGTCCACGGACGCCACCGCGCGCCGGGCCCGCTGCACCACGGATCTGGGTCCGCTCACCGTCACCCGCGCGGGCCGGACCTCCGGCCGCTCCACCCTCATGCCCTGGGGAGCCCTGCCATGGAGGGCCACTTCCACGGGGAGCTGGCGCTGGGTGAGGGCGTCCACCACGACCGTGGCCTGCTCCGGCACCACCTCCACCACCCGTACCCGGGCCGGGGTGTCCACCCGGACCGGGAGGCGGTACTCCCCCGGCTCCGAGTCCGCCAGGTTCACCCAGGCCACCACGGAACGGGGACCGAGTTCGGCCAGGGTCGCCCGCGGGGCGCGCACCCGAACATCCACCCGGCGGGGCGCACGCACCACTGCCAGATCAGGGGGGAGGTTCCGGAGGGTGAGCTCGGTGCCGATCACCCGCTCCATCTCCGGATTCTGGGAGGCGGTCACCAGGTACCACAGGATCACCGCGATCCCCACGGAGAGGATTCGATACAGGGTACGCTCCCGCCGACGCATGTCGTGGCCTCACGGGGCCGCTACCGGCCCACCTGCTCCCTTCAGGGTTCACGCGGGCCGGCTCCGCCACCAGGGCACCGGGTGGCGGGGGGCGGCAACCACGAACAGGTTCAGCAACGTGGCCTTCAACTCTTCCTCGGACAGCCCCCGACGCAGGGACCCCTCCTGGGCGAGGGAGACGGTTCCCGTCTCCTCCGAGACCACGATGGCCACCGCATCCGTCCCCTCCGTGATCCCCACCGCGGCCCGGTGCCGGGTTCCCAGGGCCCGGCTGAGAAGGGGACTCTCGCTGAGGGGCAACAAACAGCCCGCCGCCACCACCCGGTTGCCCCGGACGATCACCGCACCGTCGTGGAGAGGGGTATTGGGATAGAAGATGTTCAGCAGGAGGGGGACGGAGACCAGAGCGTCCAGGCGGATGCCCGTCTCGATGAAGTCGTTGAGGCCAGTTCGCCGTTCGATGACCATCAGGGCTCCGATGCGCCGCTGCCCCAGGATCCGGGCCGCTCTGGCGAGATCGTTCGCCAGCCGGAGCGCCACGTCCCGCTCCAGGGGAGCCGCGGCACTCCACAGGAGGCGGCCGCGACCGATCTGCTCGAGTAGACGCCGCAGCTCAGGCTGGAACAGCACCAGCAGGGCTACAGGGATGATCCCGCCCAGGTAGCCGAGGATGGCCTGAAGGGTGTAGAGCTGCAGGAAGGAGGCCAGGAGATAGCCCGCCGCGAGGACCGCGATCCCCTGGACCAGCTGCACCGCCCGGGTGCCCCGGATGAGCACCATCACCTGGTAGACGACAAAGGAGACGATGGCGATGTCCACCAGGTCGGTGATGCGGAGGGGAAGCGGCCAGCTCATCCTCCGAGCACCAGGGCCAGCAGGGCTTTCTGCGCGTGGAGCCGGTTCTCCGCCTGGTCCAGGACCACGGACCGGGGCCCGTCGAGCACCTCATCCGTGATCTCCTCCCCCCGGTGCGCCGGGAGGCAGTGCATCACCAGGGCCTCCGGGCTGTGTGCGAGGAGGGCTTCGTTCACCTGGAAGCCCGCAAAGACCTGACGCCGCTTCTCCTGCTCCGCCTCCTGCCCCATGCTGGTCCACACATCCGTGTAGACCATCTGGGCGCCCCGCACCGCTTCCTCCGGTCGGTGGGTGAGACGGATGCGGGCTCCCGTACGGGCCGCATGCCGCTGTGCGGACTCCAGGATGGTCCGGTCGGGCTCATAGCCCTCCGGGGTGGCCACATGCACGGAAAGACCTACCTTGGCGGCCCCCAGGAGCAGCGAGTGGCACACGTTGTTTCCATCCCCCACCCACGCCACCACAGCTCCCTGAAACGTCCCCAGCTTCTCCCGGATGGTCAGCAGGTCCGCGAGGGTCTGACACGGGTGTTCTCGGTCGCTGAGGGCGTTGAGCACGGGGACATTCGCGGCCCCTGCGAGCTCTTCCACCGTGCGATGGTGGAAGACCCGGGCCACGATCCCGTCCACCCACCGACTGAGATTGCGGGCCACATCTCCCACCGTCTCCCGCACCCCCAATCCGACGTCCTGCTGGGTGAGGTAGACGGTATGGCCCCCGAGCTGCCGCATGGCCACCTCAAAGGTGACCCGGGTCCGGAGAGAGGGCTTCTCGAACAGGAGGACGAGGGTCCGGTCCGGGAGTATCCGGTGGGGGCGTTGTAGGCGTTGCTCCCGTTTGAGCGCGCTCGCCAGATCCAGGATCTCCAGGATTTCCTCCCGGCTCAGGTCCTCCATGGACAGAAGGTCGCGACCGCGGAGTCCCGATCCCATCGCTACCTCGCCGCCTCCGTGCGGCTGAGCCGGCCCATCCGCACCAGCCACTCCTCCAGGATCTCCCGAAGCTGCGGAGTTCCCTCCTCGATCTCGTAGGTGACCCGCACCGCGGGCTTGTTGAGGTGGGGCAGGATCCGTACCAGGTCCACCGGGGTCCCGAACACCACCACGTCCGCCTCCGCCCGGTTGATGGTCTCCTCCAGCTCCTGGAGCTGCTGGGGCGTGTATCCGAGGGCGGGCAACACGTGCTGGAGGTGAGGGTAGGCCGCGTAGGCCTCCCGGAGGGAACCCACCGCCGCGGGCCGGGGATCCACGATCTCCGCCCCGTACGCACGGGCCGCGATGTACCCCGCGCCGTAGCCCATACCCCCGTGGGTGGTGGTGGGTCCATCCTCCACCACCAGGGCCCGCCGACCCCGCAGGAGGTCCGGCCGATCCACGGCCAGTACGCTGTCCACCTCCACCACGCGAGCGCGCGGGTTGACCGCGGCCACACTCCGGCGCACCGCCTCCACATGCTCCCGGCGGGCGGTGGAGACCTTGTTGATCACCACCACGTCCGCCATCCGCAGGTTGGCCTCTCCGGGGTGGTAGCGCAGCTCGTGGCCGGGCCGCAGGGGATCGCACACCACCAGGTGCAGATCGGGGACAAAGAAAGGAAGGTCGTTGTTCCCGCCCTCCCACTGGATCACGTCCGCCTCCTGCTCCGCCGCGGCCAGCACCTGCTCGTAGTCCACCCCGGAGAACACCACCTGTCCCTGCCGCAGGTGCGGCTCGTACTCCTCCCGCTCCTCCAGGGTGAGGGGAACCCGCTCCAGATCCTCCAGGCTCGCGAACCGCTGCACCACCTGCTCGCGTAGATCCCCGTAGGGCATGGGATGGCGGACCACCACCACCCGCTGACCCATCTCCCGCAGGAGGGCCGCGAGGTAGCGGCTCGTGGGGCTCTTACCTGCTCCCGTGCGCACCGCACACACGCTCAGGACCGGCCGGTCGCTGCGCAGCATGGTCTCGCGGGACCCCAGGATCCGAAACCCCGCGCCCGCGGCGAGAGCCCGGCTGGCCAGGTGCATGACGTGCTCGTGGCTGACGTCGCTGTAGGCGAAGACCACCTCGTCCACCTGGTGGGTGCGGACCAGCTCCTCCAGGCGTTCCTCCGGCTCGATGGGAATTCCCTCGGGATAATGGGGGCCGCTCAGCTCCGGTGGGTAGCGGCGGCCCGCGATGGCGGGCAGCTGGGCCGCGGTGAAGGCCACCACCTGGTAGTGGGGCCGGTGCCGGTAGTACACGTTGAAGTTGTGGAAGTCCCGTCCTGCCGCCCCCAGGATCAACACCCGCGTCCTCGCCACAGATCCTCCCTCCGCGGAGATCTGCCCTTCCTCCACTTTAGCACCTCACCCCGAGGAGGGGCTCCTAAGCTGCGGAAGCGGGAAAGGGGCGGCGTGGGACCGCCCCTTTCCGGGGGTAGCAGACGGTTAGCGCTTGGAGTACTGGAATCCGCGCCGGGCCCGCTTGCGACCGTACTTCTTCCGCTCCTTCACCCGGGGATCCCGGGTCAACAGCCCGTGCTGCCGCAGGAGGCTCCGCAGGGAGGGATCCACCTCCGCCAGGGCCCGGGCGATGCCGTGGCGCACCGCGTCGCTCTGCCCCGTCTGGCCTCCGCCCGCCACCGTGGCGTAGACGTCGAACCGCTCCAGGGTATTGGTGAGGAGGAGGGGTTCTACCACCCGCGCCCGCCGGGCCATGCCCACGAAGTACTCGTCGTAGGGTCTGCCGTTCACCAGGATCCGACCGGGGCCGGGCCGCAGGAACACCCGGGCGCTTGCTTCCTTGCGTCGTCCCGTAGCCTGGATCTGCGGGGCCACCGCGGTGCTCATCCCTCCACCTCCAGCTTCCGGGGTTGCTGGGCCGCGTGCGGATGATTCGGACCGCGGTAGACCTTTAGCTTACGGAGCATCTGTCGGCCGAGCCGTGTCTTGGGAAGCATGCGCTGGACCGCAAGCCGGAAGAGCTCCTCAGGTTTGGTCCGCAGGAGTTCTCCCGCGGTGGCGGACTTCAGCCCTCCCGGGTAGCCCGAGTGCCAGTAGTACACCTTCCGATCCGCCTTGCGCCCCGTGAGCCGCACCTTCTCCGCGTTCACCACGATCACGAAGTCCCCACTGTCCACATGCGGGGTGAAGGTGGGCTTGTGCTTGCCCCGGAGGAGGCTTGCCACTTGACTCGCCAGCCGGCCCAGGACCTTGCCCTGAGCGTCCACGAGCCACCAGCTGCGCTGGACCTCCGAGGGTTTCTGCTGATAGGTCCTCACGCGTTCTCACCTCGCCCGCGAATGCACCACCCGACAGGGTACACGAGGAGCCCCGGAGGCGTCAAACCGGAGGCCGTCTTGCAGTCCACGGGACTCCCGGCCGCCCCCGCTCCTCCCTACCCCCACCCACTCCCGTACCGGAACCACGGAACTTCGCCAAGGCCCCACCGTGCGCGCCAAGCTCCCAGCACGGCCAGGAGATCCTTCTGAAGGGAAAGTTTGTCCCAGGCAAGGGCCCTGAGGTAGAGGTCCCCGAAGCCGGTCCGTCCCGCCACGAGCACGGAGCCATCGCCCTCCCGGAACTCCGGATCCGCATCCCCCCACCGCCAGAACCCACTGGCCACGTACCGCGCCCCTTCCAGCAGGCCTGGGGCATCCACGAGATCCCTCCGCGGGACCAGGAGCAACAGGTCCCGGTAGATCGGATCTTCGCCCACGTAGATGCCCGTCTCCACCCGGAGCGTACGAAACTCCAGATGTTCCCCCTTCGCACTCCGCCCCGTGGTCCAGATCTCGAACCAGCCGAAGCGTGAGCCAGGGGAGAGGAACACCTCGGTGCACTGGTGGAGTTCCGCTTCAGGGTACGGAATTCCGAGGCCCGGGTAGTACTCCAGTTCCCCGGCCTCCTCCACGGCGATCCGCACGTGCTGGGTAGCCCTTCGGCCCGGAGCCATCCGGTGCACCTTGGCCGCGGATGGGTGTACCACCACGGCCTTAGCGCCCTCTCCGACCCGGATCTCCACCCGGTACCGATCCCCTGCAAGGAGGCCCGGGCCCACGGTGAGGAGCTGGAGGAGGATCCGATCCTCTTCGAGGGGGAAGGGCCGGACCACGCGCAGCGGGCCGCTACCTTCCAGGTCCGCGATCACGGTTCGTCTTCCCCGACGGATCAGGGACACCCGGAGCCGGCCGTCTACCCCCGCGGAATCCCACTTCTGGTCCTCCAGGGTCACAGGACCGATGGGGGCACCTCTCCTTCGAACAGGACCTCCTCCCGGATCCACCGGAGGACGTGCTCAAGGCCCTCCCCTGTTTTCAGGTTGGTGAACACGAAGGGGCGATCCCCCCGCTGACGACGGGCGTCCCGTTCCATCACCTGGAGATCCGCCCCCACCAGCGGCGCCAGGTCGATCTTGTTGATCACCAGCAGATCGCTCCGGGTGATCCCGGGACCGCCCTTTCGGGGAATCTTGTCTCCCGCTGCCACGTCGATCACGTAGATGAACACGTCCACCAGCTCCGGGCTGAAACTGGCGGCCAGGTTGTCCCCTCCGGATTCCAGGAACAGGAGATCCAGATCGGGGAACCGGCGCAGCATCTCCTCCACGGCCTCCTGATTGATGGAGGGGTCCTCCCGGATGGCGGTGTGCGGGCACCCGCCTGTCTGAACCCCCAGGATCCGGTCCGCGGGGAGCGCCCCGGACCGCACCAGGAACTCCGCATCCTCGTAGGTGTAGATGTCATTGGTGATCACCGCGATCCGGTAGTGATCGCGCATGGCCTTGCACAAGGCATCCAGGAGTGCGGTCTTCCCGGATCCCACGGGACCCGCCACTCCGATCCGGGCCGGTCGCACCGCGCACACCTCCTTTCCTGTGCGGAGCTAGCTCTGAAACAGGCGCGTCGGCAGCAGCGCCTGCTCATGGGCACGGATGTCCCAGGCAGGGGTGCAGCTCCAGAGGTGGCGGGACGGATCCTCCACCACCTCCCCCACCCGCGCCACAAGCCCTTCCTGGAGGTCCCGAAGCATTTCCTGCACCTGCTCTGGACTCACAGGCATGCACCGGGTTGCGGCGTAGAGGAGGGCGGTGAGGGCGCTGTGCCCGTAGGCGAGCAGGAGCGCCCGCTCCGGAATCCCCACGAGCCGCGCCCAGCATCCCACCACCACCGCATGGTGGGGGTGCCGGAGGGCAGGGAGCTCCAGGGAAGGGTACAGACGCCGCACCATGCGGAGCCACCGACGGCCCATCTTCAGGCTGGACTCCCGCGCGCCGGGAATGGCCCGCCAGGCGGTCAACTCCGAGGCGAGCCGGTCCAGGGCCACTCCGTCCGGCGCCGTCCGCCAGGCCAGGGCGCAGGCGGCGAGATCCAGCCGGAGCGCGCCGAACTCCACAAACACCTCCGCGAGCCGCCGTACCTCCCTCGGCCCTGCTCCGCGCTGTGCGTAGGCCTCCAGGCCTCCCGAGTGGGCATAGGCCCCCACGGGGAACTGGGAGTCGAACCACTGGAACAGGGTGAGAAGGTCCCGGGGCATCATGGGTGTCGGTGGCCTCCCTGCATCTGTCCGTGAAACGGGCGGCGGTCGCGTTCCGCCCGCCATCCCGCCTGTTGGACGCGCGCAAAGAGGGCTTCGTCCCAGAGGACGACCACCTCCCCGCCCTGTACCTCAAGCGCCCGGTGCAGGTTCCCGAAGAAGTGCCCGATCCGCACGGCTTCCTCCAGATCCCGCGGGCGCACCACCAGAACGTCCTCCTCCGCCGCGGCCACCCGGTAGGCCACGCTCCCCCGTACCGCCAGGATCTGCCCGGGCCGGAGCACGGTTCCCGTGGGGAGAGCAAGCAGCAGCACCGTACCATCCGGCGCCACCACCCGGCGTCGGATGTGGCATCGCTCCTCCGCGGTCATGGGGATCTCCACCACCCGCAGCCCCGGGGGCTCCGATCCGGAGGGCAGTTCCGTGATCATCATGGCTAGACCAATCCCAAAACCGCTGGCGCGATTTTGGGGGACCCCGGTCCCTCGCCGCACGTTCTGCGTTTCATAGACAGCCTCCTAGAACAGGAAGTAGCGCTGGGCGAGCGGCAGGACCCGGGCCGCCTCGCTCGTCACCCGGACTCCGTCCACCCGCACCTCGTAGCTGTCCGGATCCACCTCCACCCGGGGTAGGGCGTCGTTGAGCTTCATGTCCCGTTTCGTCACCGTCCTCGTGCCCCGAACCGGGAGCACCTGCCGCCGCAGCCGGGAGGAGAGGGTGCCGCGCTCCAGGGAGACCGAGGAGACGAAGGTGAACGCCACCGCTTCCCGGCACCGCCCCAGGGCGCCGAACATCGGCCGGTAGCGGACCGGCTCCGGAGTGGGGATGGAAGCGTTCGGGTCCCCCATGAGGGAGGCGACGATGACGCCCCCCTTGATCACCACGTCCGGCTTGACCCCGAAGAAGGCAGGCCGCCAGAGGACCAGATCCGCGATCTTCCCTACCTCCACAGACCCCACGTACTCCGCGATCCCGTGGGCGATGGAGGGGTTGATGGTGTACTTCGCCAGGTAGCGCCGGATCCGGAAGTTGTCGTTGCGTTGGGAGTCCTCCGGCAGCGGGCCGCGCTCACGCTTCATCTTGTGCGCGGTCTGCCATGTCCGGAGGATGACTTCTCCCACCCGCCCCATGGCCTGGGAGTCGCTGCTCATCATGCTGATGGCTCCCAGGTCGTGCAGGACGTCCTCCGCAGCCATGGTCTCCGGCCGGATCCGCGACTCCGCAAACGCCACGTCCTCAGGGACCTGAGGGTTCAGGTGGTGGCAGACCATGAGCATGTCCAGGTGCTCCTCCAGGGTGTTGACCGTGTAGGGCATGGTGGGGTTCGTGCTGCTAGGCAGAACGTTCGGATAGCCGACCACCCGGAGGATATCCGGGGCGTGGCCTCCGCCTGCTCCCTCCGAGTGGTAGGTGTGGATGGTGCGGCCGCGGAAGGCGGCCAGAGTGTCCTCCACGAAACCGCTCTCGTTCAGGGTGTCCGTGTGGATCGCAATCTGCACGTCGTAATCCTCGGCCACGGAGAGGGCGGCGTCGATCGCCGCAGGCGTGCATCCCCAGTCCTCGTGGAGTTTGAGCCCCACAGCTCCTGCCAGGATCTGCTCTTCCAGAGGGGCCCGTGTGGAGGCGTTCCCCTTTCCGAGGAATCCGAAGTTCAAAGGCAGGGCCTCCACCGCCTCCATCATCCGGGCGAGGTACCAGGGGCCTGGGGTACAGGTGGTGGCCTTAGTTCCCTCCGCGGGGCCCGTGCCGCCTCCGATCATGGTGGTGATCCCGCTGCAGAGGGCCTCCCACGCCTGTTGTGGACAGATGAAGTGGACATGGGCGTCGATCCCCCCCGCCGTGAGGATCTTCCCCTCCCCGCTGAGGATCTCGGTGCCAGGCCCGATCTCCAGGCCGGGGGTCACACCGTCCTGGATCTCGGGGTTTCCCGCCTTCCCGATGGCCACGATGCGGCCGTCCCGGATGCCCACATCCGCTTTCACCACGCCCCAGTAGTCCAGCACCACCACGTTGGTGATGACCAGATCCGGGCTCCCCTCGGCCCGGGACCTCTGAGACTGGCCCATTCCGTCCCGGACCACCTTGCCGCCTCCGAAGACCACCTCTTCCCCCGGAACCCTCCAGTCCTCCTCGACTTCCAGCACGAGGTCCGTGTCCGCCAGGCGGATCCGGTCGCCCTTGGTCGGCCCGTACAGGTCCGCATACGCGCGCCGGGAAATCCTCATAGAAACCCCCTCTCCCGGGCTCTTTCGAAAGCCTGCTCTCGATAAAGCTCCAGGGATCCCATCACGAGTCCATTCATCCCGTACACCTTTCTCTCTCCGGCCAGTTCCACCAGTTCCACCTCCCGAACCTGACCGGGCTCGAACCGGACCGCGGTGCCGGCAGGGATGTCCAACCGGAATCCATACGCCTGCGTGCGATCGAACCGAAGGGCGCGGTTCACCTCAAAGAAGTGCGCGTGGGAACCCACCTGGATGGGCCGGTCCCCGGTGTTCTCCACGCGCAGGCGTACCTTCCTGCGGCCCTCATTGAGCACGATTTCTCCTTCCTGCACCCAAATCTCTCCCGGGATCACGCCCGCATCCCTCCCACGGCCAGCACCAGCACACCGAGCCCCGCCAGGCGAACCAGAAGATCGCGGCGCCGCAAGCGGTCACCGCCCCGCAACAGTCCCTCGCCGAGGAGGATCCCGAGGAGGTGGAGGAGGGCCGTGGCGGCCACGAACCCCAAAACGTAGGACCACCCCATCGCGCCCGGCGGGACTTCCGTGCCATGGGCGTGGCCATGGAAGAAGGCGAACAGGGCGACGAGTGTCGAGCCAAGCCAAACCGGAAGGCTCACGGCCGCCAACAGGAGGCCCCCGAAGAAGACGAGGGATGCGAGGATCCCGGTCTCCGCAAAGAGGACGGCACGGCCCTGCATTCCGACCAGGCTGCCCAGGATCATGCTGGCGAGGAACCCGAGCGGTACCATGAGGGTCCCACGTCCTCCCAGAAACCGCGCCCAGATTCCCACCGCCACCATAGCCACCCAGTGGTCCACTCCCCCCAAGGGGTGGAGTGCCCCGGAGGAGAACCCGGACGTGGGGCCGACCCCCACGTGCGCCCAGGCGGGCGTGGCCAGCAGGCTGCCTAGGATTCCCAACATCGCGCAGATCCTCATTCGCACGGAACACCTCCTTAAGGGATCGGATCGTGAATGGTCACGAGTTTGGTACCGTCGGGAAATGTCCCCTCTACCTGGATCTCCCGGATCATCTCGGGCACCCCCTCTAGGACGTCCTCCCGCGTGAGGACCTTGCGTCCGAGCTGCATGAGCTCCGGAACGCTCCTTCCATCTCGGATTCCCTCCAGGACCTCCGCGGTGATGAGCGCCACAGCCTCCGGGTAGTTCAGCTTGAGGCCGCGGGCCCGGCGGCGCCGGGCCACCTCCGCCGCCACGAAGATGAGGAGCTTGTCGATCTCCCGCTCCGTGAGTCGCATCCGCTTCCTCCTCCCTACATGCTGAGCAGGTGCGCCACCTCCCCCGGAGCGGTCCGGTGGGTGATCCCTTCCCTTACCACGCGACCTTTCTGCAGCACGTAGAACCGGTCCGTGAGCGACCACGCAAACTCCAGGTACTGCTCCACGAGCAGGAGCCCGATCCCCTCCCGCTCCCGGATCCGCCGGAGGATTTCGCCGATCTCGTCGACCAGGGATGGCTGGATGCCCTCCGTGGGTTCGTCCAACAGCAGGAATCGAGGCCGCATCACGAGGGCCCGGGCGATGGCCAGGAGCTGCTGCTCGCCACCCGAGAGGAGCCCGCCCTTTCGTCGCCACAGGTGCCGCAGGACCGGGAAACGGTCCGCGGCTTCCTCCAGACGGGCCTCCGCTTCTCCGCCCGCGCAGGCGGCCGCGGCCACCCGCAGGTTCTCCTCCACCGTGAGGTGCGGGAGGATGCCCCTCCCCTGCGGCACGTATGCCAACCCACGGCGCGCGCGCTGGTAGGGCGGCAGGAGGGAAACTTCCTCTTCATCAAGCCAGATGGCGCCCCGTCGGACTGGGTGCAGCCCCACGATCGCGCGCAGCAGGGTCGTTTTGCCGACTCCGTTCCGGCCGAGGAGGCACACCGCCTCCCCCCGCCCCACCTCGAGGTGTACGTCCCACAGGACGGGGCTCTCCCCGTACGCGGCCGACACCCCGACCACTCTCAGCATCTTGCTTCCACCCTCCCCAGGTAGACGGCACGGACCTCCGGATCCGACCGGATCTCTTCCAGGCTTCCCTCCCGCAGGACCTGACCCATGTGCAGGACGGTCACGGGAGCCCGCAGCATCCCCACGAATTCCATGTCGTGCTCGACTACGAGCACCGTGTAGCGCTCCCCGAGTGCGCGTACCAGCTCCGCGGTCTGCTCGGTTTCGCCGCGGGTCATGCCCGCGGTGGGCTCGTCCAACAGGAGGAGGCGAGGCCCCGCAGCGGTCACCATGGCGATCTCAAGCCACTGCTTCTCGCCGTGGGAAAGGGCCCCGGCCCGCAGATGACGTTTGGAATCGAGTCCGACGGTCCGCAGGACCGACTCCACGACACCCCCCACTTCGGGCGCAGGGCGGGCGACGAGGCGCGTCCAGCCCTCTGCCGCCCGTATCGCGAGTCGCACGTTCTCCTCTACGGTGAGCTCTTCCAGTACGCTTGGCGTCTGGAACTTTCGCTGGATCCCCAACCGCGCCCGTTCCCGCTCGCTGCACCGCGTGATGTCCCTCCCGTCCAGGAGGATCCGCCCAGAGGCGGGCCGGACCCGTCCCGCGATGACGTCCAGCAGGGTAGATTTTCCTGCCCCGTTGGGGCCGACCAGCACGCGTACCTCCCCGGGGTGCAACCGGAGATGGACCTCGTTCAGGGCCCGAAACCCTTCGTAGAGGACCGTGATCCCCTGCACCGAGAGGAACTCACGGGACATAGACCACTTCCCCCTCCACGCGTCGAGAAGACATTCTGGCGCGGAGCCCTCCCCACCACCGGCTCGCCACGGGGCCAACGAGAACGGTGGCGACAAACAGCAACCCCGCGAGATACAACCAGGCATCCGGGAACGCGCTGCTGATCCGATCCTTCACCAGGTTGATGGCCACCGCGGCGGCCACGGCGCCTACAGGGTTCGTTCTTCCGCCCACCGCGGCCCAGATCACCATCTCGATGGAGGGTACGACCCCCACCATGGCAGGGGAGATCACTCCCAGGTGGAGCGTGAAGAGGGCGCCCCCCACCCCGGCCAGAAGGGCGGAGAGAGCAAAGGCGACCACCTTGGGTGGGGTGGGATCGTAGCCCAGGAAGCGAACCCGGTTTTCCGCATCGCGGACCGCCAAAAGCAAGCGCCCGAAGTCCGTCCTGAGCAACCCGCGTGTGCCCGCCACCGCGGCGAGCACCACAAGGACCGTCACCCAGTAGAGAATCCGGAGGAACTCGGGAGACGTCACATCCCGGCCCAGGAAGGTGCGGAAGTTCGTGAGCCCGTTGAACCCTCCGGTAAGCCCCTGCTGGCTGATCAAAAGCGTGGAGAAGGCCAGGGCGAGGGCCTGTGTGATGAGGGAGATATAGACCCCGGTGACGCGCCTGCGGAATAGGAGCGCTCCCAACGCGGCCGCAGCGGCCGTGGGCAGGCAGAGCACCGCGAGCAGGCTGAAGGCGGGCGAGCGGAACGGTGCCCACCACCAGGGCAATGCAGGCACCCCGTTCCATACCATGAAGTCGGGGAGCTCTCCAGGCGACAGCGCCGCCAGCTTGAGGTGCATGGCGAGCGCATATCCTCCGAGCCCGAAGAACACGCCCTGGCCCAGGTTCAGCACCCCGGCGTACCCCCAGGTCCAGACGATCCCGAGGGCCGGTAGCGCGAGGGCCAGGAACCGGCCCAGCAGCGCGAGGTCGTAGCCGGACAGAAACCAGGGAGCCGCCAGCAGTGCGCAAGCGACCACGACTTTCGTCAACCTACCCATACACCGCCTCCTCCAACGAACGGGAACGCGCCGAAACCAGACCTCTGGGGCGGAGTTGCAAGAAGGCAACGACGGCCAGGAGGAGCAGCACCTTGGCAAAGCTCACGCTGGTGAACACCTGGAGCGCGGAGGAGATCGTCCCAACCAGCGCGGAGGCTAGAGCGGTGCCCGTGAGGCTCCCCACCCCTCCTACGATGACCACGAGGAAGGCATCCACGATGTAGCTCTGCCCCACGGTAGGGGTCACGGGCGCGATGAGGGCGAGGGCAGCCCCTGCCAGGCCCGCCAGCCCGGCGCCCAGGGCGAAGACCGTCCGATCCACCATCGGCGTGGGTACACCGATGGCGCTGCACACCTCCCGGTTCTGGTTGACCGCGCGGACGTAGAGCCCGAGCCGTGTCCTGTGCAGCATCTGCCACAGGCCCCACAGAACGACCACGCTGAGGGCCAGCACGAAGAAGCGCACGTGCGGCAGCGACATCCCCCTGAGAACCCCGTGCTCCACGGTGAGCGCCCCCTGGAGCCACGCGGGCGCGGTCACCTCCACGCCCGTGGGCCCGAACAGGTTCCGAGCCGCCTGCTGGAGGCCAAGGCTGATCCCCCACGTGGCCAGGAGGGTCTCCAGGGGTCGACCGTACAGGTGCCGGATCACCGTCCACTCGAGCACCACCCCCAGCAACGCGGCTCCGAAAAACCCCAGGGGCAGGGCCACCAGGAAAGAGAGGGATCCCGGGACCCACAGGTGCGCGAGGTAGGCCAGGTAGCCCCCCACCATGAGGAGCTCCCCATGGGCCATGTTGATGACCCGCATGAGCCCGAAGGTCAGTGCTAGTCCCAGCGAGGCCAGCAGCAGGATGGATCCCACGCTGAGCCCGTTGAAGAGCTGGCCGAGCACCAGGGCCCCTTCCCGCATCGCCGTTCCTCCCTAGTGGAGCCGACAGGTCTTCCCGGGGAAGACCAGGGGGTCATAGGGCTCCGGCTTGATGGGCTCCCGGGACTGCCACAGGATCCGGAACTGGCCGGTGCGGTCCAGCTGCCCCACGTAGGCCACCTGGTACAGGCTCTGGTTCCGGTCGAAGCGGACCTTCCCCATGGGGGTCTCCAGCCAGGGCAGTTGAACAGCCGCCTTTCGCACCGCGTCCGGGTCGAAGCTCCTGGCGCGCTCCACCGAGGCCTTCCACACGAGGACGTCCACATACCCGTGGACCATGGGATCCGTCACGGCCGCGTCCCGTCCGTACCGTGCCTGGTAGGCGGCCACGAAGCGTCGGTTGGCCGCAAGCGGGAGGCTCTGGAAATAGTTCCAGGCCGCGTAGCTCCCGGCGAGCAGGCCGGGCCCGATGGCCTTCGCCTCCTGTTCCGCAATGCTGAAGGACATCACGGGCAATTTGTCCGGAGTGAGGCCCGCGGCGGCCATCTGCTTGAAGAACGCCACGTTGGAGTCGCCGTTGATGGTATTGAACACCACCTGTGCCTGGGAGGCCCGGATCTTGTTCACCACGGAGCTGAAGTCGGTTCCCCCGAGGGGGACGTACTCCTCTCCAGCCACCACGCCGCCCCGCTGGACGATGTGCTTCTTGAGGATCAGGTTGGCGGTGCGGGGGAACACGTAGTCCGACCCCACGAGGAACACACGCCGGTAGCCTCTCTGGAACGCCCAATCGAGCGCGGGCAGGAGCTGCTGGTTGGGCTGCGCGCCCGAATACATGATGTTGGGGGAGCACTCGTTCCCCTCGAACTGCACGGGGTACCACAGGAGGTGTCGGAACCGTTCGAACACGGGGAGCATGGCCTTCCGGCTCGCCGACGTCCAGCCTCCGAACACGGTGACCACGCGATCCTGCTGGATCAGCTTCTGGGCCTTCTGGGCAAACGTGGCGGGCTCCGAGGCACCGTCCTCGACCACGGCCTGGATCCGACGCCCCAACACCCCTCCTGCGGCGTTGATCTCGTCAACGGCCAGAAGGGTCGCGTTCCTGACCGTGACCTCGCTGATGGCCATGGTGCCCGAGAGGGAGTGCAGCACGCCGACCTTTACCACGGACTCGGCCGCCAGACCACCGGAGTACGCGGAGAGGATGCTCAGGGTCCCCAAAATGGCCAGTGCGATAGGGCGCATGCATTCACCTCCTCGCCGAGATTCAAAAAGAAAAAGGGCGCCGAATCGGCGCCCTGGCCACTGGAGACCCAACGTCGTGGTTGAGCCTCGCTTGGTAATGCTAACTACCAAGAAGGGACGAGAATGTCAAGTCCTTTTTGTCCAGCCGTTCCTTCACCCTCCCATCTCGATCTCGCTCTGATCCCCCAGGTTCACCCGAGCGGGGCGGCCCGAGAGGTATGCCCGCTCCCCGATGAGGGATCCTTCGAGAACCACGTGCTCCACGGTGGCGTTCCGGTTCACGACGGAGTTGCTTACCACGGACCGCACGATCCGGGCTCCCTCCGCCACGGACACATAGGGGCCGATTACGGAGGCCTCGATCACGGCTCCCGGCGCGATGGCCACGGGAGGTTGCACCAGAGCCCCCGTGAGGTTCGGCGGCGGTGGGCTCAGAACGTCCAGCAGAGCCCGGTTGGCGCTCAACACCGCCTCCACGGTCCCACAGTCGTACCACTCCTCCACGGGATAGACCCGGACGACCTCCCCGGCATCCACATAGAACTGCAGGGCGTCCACAAGCCAGTACTCCCCCGCCACCCGGTGGTCCTCCTCCACCAGCCGCTCCAGGCAGCGGCGCAGCAGGCGCGTGTTCGTGAGGTAATAGAGGCCCACGATGGCCAGGTTGGAGGGGGGAAGCTGGGGTTTTTCCACGAATCGCCGTACGCGGCCATCCGGATCCACCTCCACCACCCCGAACCGCCGAGGATCCGCCACCTCCCGCACTCCGATGAGGGAGGTGGGGCTCCGCACCACGGAGCGCAGATCCCCGCGTAGGATGGTATCCCCGAGGAGGATGAGGACGGGTTCGCCCGTGAGGAACTCCCGGGCCACATAGATGGCGTGGCCGTTCCCGAGAGGCTGCTCCTGCCGCACGAAGTGGGCGGTGAGCGCATAGTGCTCCCGCACGTATGCCTCGATCTTCTCCCCGAGATACCCCACCACCAGCACCACCTCCCGGATCCCCAGATCCAGCAGGGTATCCAGGATGTGGCCCAGGATGGGTTTGCCGGCCACGGGGATGAGGGCCTTGGGAAGGGTATAGGTATGCGGCCGCAGCCGCGTGCCGAACCCTGCCACGGGGACGATGGCGCGCACGGTATGCCTCCCTTCTGCCCCGAGGGACGTCTTCGGGCGCTTACGAAGCCGTCTTCGCGCGCCGCACCGCCGCCACGAGACGCGGAACGATCTCAAACAGGTCCCCCACCACCCCCAGGGTCGCCACCTGGAAGATGGGGGCATTGGGATCCTTGTTGACGGCAATGATGTACTTCGAGCCCGACATGCCCGCCAGGTGTTGCGGAGCGCCGGAGATCCCCACCGCGATGTACACGGTCGGGCTCACGGTCTTGCCCGTCTGCCCGATCTCGTAGTCGTGGGGCACCCAGCCGCTGTCCACGGGCGGACGGCTGGAGCCCACCGCGGCTCCCAGCTCCGCGGCCAGCTCCTCCAGCAGGGCGAAGTTCTCCGGACCCCGCAGCCCACGACCCCCGCTCACCACGATCTCCGCCTCCGTGAGCGAAACCCGCTCCCGTCGCACCTCCCGGCGCTCCACAATCCGGGTTCGCACGGGTACCGCCTCCGGATCCACCTCCAGACGCCGGACCTCCGCGGTCCTCCCCTGCTGCCGGCCCGCGGGGGGGAACACCTTGGGCAGCACCACCGCGATCCGCGGTCCATCTCCCACGAAGGCCACGGTTCCCACCACCTTTCGGGTGAACATGGGCCGCCGGGCTACGAGCCGATCCCCCTCCACCCACAGGTCCTCCACGTCCGTCACGATCCCCGTCCCCAGGCGTGCGGCCACACGGGGCGCCAGGTCCCGCCCGTCCGCGGTGGAGGGTACGAGCACCGCCCACGGGCGGTGCTCCTGGATGGCTTCGCCCATCACGTGGGCATACGCCTCCACCCGGTACGACGCAAGCGCGGGATGGTCGGCCAGGAGAACTCCATCCGCCCCGTGTTCTGCAAGCGGCCCGGCGAGATGCTCAACTCCATGCCCCAGAACCAGGGCCACCAACCGACCGCCGCGGGCGTCCGCGAGCGCCCGGCCCTTGCCCAGTAGCTCCAGGGTGATCCGCCGCAGCTGTCCCGCGGCGTGATCCACAAGGACCCAGATCTCCTCCATGGCCTTCCCTCCCATCTACAGCACCTTCGCCACGTCCCGCAGGAACGCCGCGATCCGCTCCGCCGCCTCCTCCGGACTCTCCGGCCGGATCACCTCCCCCGCTTCCCGCCGGGGCGGCGGATCAAAGCGCATGTACCGCACCCGGGCTGCCTCCCCCCCCGCCTCGGAGCCTGCAAGACCCAGATCCGCCAGGGTTAGGGTTCGGATCTCCTGGCGCTTGGCCCGCATGATGCCCGGAAGCGTGGGATATCGGGGTTCGTTGATGGTGCGCTCCACGCTGAACACGGCCGGGAGCTGTACCTCCAGCACCTCCACGCCCCCCTCCACCTCCCGCTCCACGCGGGCCATGCCGTCTGTGATCTCCAGCTTGGTGATGGCGGTGGCCTGCGGGACACCCAGGAATTCCGCCAGGGCGGGGCCCACCACCGCCGCGTTATCGTCCGTGGCAAGCCGGCCGCACAGCACCACGTCCCAGCTGAGGCGCTGGATGGTCCGTGCCAGGGCCCGCGCCAGGCCCAGGTGGTCCGCCTCCTCCAGGAGCGGGTCGCTCACGAGGATTCCTTCATCTGCGCCCATGGCGAGCGCGGTGCGGATGGCCTCCGTGGCCCGGGCGGGGCCTGCGCACACCACGGTCACACGCCCCCCATGCCTTTCCCGCAGACGGAGCGCTTCTTCCACCGCGTGCTCGTCGTAGTAGTTGAGGATCCAGTTGATGCCCTGCTCCTCGATGCCGCTCCCATCCGACCTCACCCGGATGGGCTGTTCGGTATCCGGCACCTGCTTGATGCACACCACCACGTTCATGGGTTCCCTCCCTCCAGGAGTCTGCGGGCAATGATGAGCCGCTGGATCTCGCTGGTGCCCTCGTAGATCTCCGTCACCCGGGCGTCCCGGAAGTGGCGCTCTGCGGGGTAGTCCGGGAGGTACCCGTAGCCCCCGAAGATCTGCATGCCTTGATGGGCGGCCCACATGGCGGTCTCGCTGGCGAAGAGCTTGGCCACGGACGCCTCCAGGGTGTGCGGGCGGCCGCGCGGCCTCGATGCGGGTGCCCATATCCGCGAACTTCCACCGGATGGCCTGGAAGTCTACGAGCCTGCGGCCGAACTGCACCCGCTCCCGGGCATAGGCCAGGGCATCCTCCAGGGCGGCCCGGGCGATCCCCACCGCCTGGGCCGCGATGCCGATCCGGCCTCCATCGAGGGTATGCATGGCGATGCGGAAGCCCTCTCCCCGGCCACCCAGCAGGTTCTCCTTGGGAATGCGGCAGTCCTCCAGCCGGATCTCGCAGGTGCTGGAGGCGTTGATCCCCAACTTCCGTTCCTCTCGCCCCACGATCACCCCCCGCCGATCCTTTTCTACCAGGAAGGCGGAGATCCCTCGGGCTCCTTGTACGGGCTCGCTGCGGGCGAACACGATGCACAGCCATGCCTCCGCGCCGTTCGTGACGAAGCTCTTGGTGCCGTCGAGAACCCAGTACGACCCGTCCTCCCGGGCGGTGGTGCGTAGGCTCGCTGCATCCGAGCCCGCACCGGGCTCCGTGAGGCAGTAGCAACCGATCTCCCGACCCGAAGCCAGGATCGGCAGGTAACGGCGCTTCTGCTCCTCCGTCCCAAACCGCAGGAGGGGGTCGCAGACCAAGGAGTTGTTCACCGCCATGATGGTCCCCGTGCCCGCACAGGCCCGGGAGATCTCCTCCAGGGCGATCACGAAGGCCAGGGTGTCCATGCCGGCCCCGCCGTATGCCTCGGGGACCGTGATCCCCATGAGGCCGAGTTCTCCCAGCTTGCGGACGATCTCGGTGGGAAACCGGTGCTCTTCATCCAGGCGGGCAGCGTGCGGGAGGATCTCCGCGGCCGCAAACTCCCGGGCGGTCCGCTGCAGGAGCCGGTGCTCTTCCGCAAGGGAGAACTCCATGCCGGTTCGATGGTATCCCCCCGGGAGGATCTTGGACAACTGCGCAGAGTGGAGAGTTGGTGTATCCTGCCCGTGGGGCCCTATGGAGCGGATCCCGTCCCGGGTGCACACGGACACGGAGGAGTTCCGGCAGAACCGGGCCCACCACCTGCGGCTCGTCGAGGAGCTCCGGGAGCGGCTCCGATGGGTCCGCCAAGGGGGAGGAGAGCGGGCCCTGCGCCGACAGCGGCAGCTCGGCAAGCTCACCGCCCGAGAGCGCATCGAACACCTCCTGGATCCCGGCTCCCCTTTCCTCGAACTCTCGCCCCTGGCGGCCTGGGGGATGTACGACAACGAGGCGCCGGGGGCGAGCCTGGTCACAGGGATCGGCCGGGTGGGTGGAGTGCATGATCGTGGCCAACGACGCCACCGTCAAGGGCGGCACGTACTTCCCCCTGACGGTGAAAAAGCACCTGCGGGCCCAGGAGATCGCTCTCCAGAACTGCCTCCCCTGCATCTACCTGGTGGACTCCGGCGGCGTCTATCTGCCCTTGCAGGCGGAGGTGTTCCCGGATCGGGACCACTTCGGCCGCATCTTCTACAACCAGGCCCGCATGAGCGCTCTGGGGATCTCCCAGATCGCGGCGGTGCTGGGGATGTGCACCGCGGGTGGCGCCTACGTCCCTGCCATGAGCGACGAGGCGGTGATCGTGCGGGGGAGCGGCACCATCTTCCTCGCGGGTCCGCCGCTGGCCAAGGCCGCCACCGGAGAGGACGTCACCGCGGAAGAGCTAGGCGGCGCGGACGTGCACGCCCGCCGCTCCGGGGTGGTGGAGCACTATGCGGAAAGCGAGTGGGAGGCGCTGCGCATCGTGCGTGCCATCGTGACTACCCTGAATCGCCGCAAGCCCCGCCGGAGGTGGACGTGGCCCCGCCCGAGGATCCCTACTACGACCCCGAGGAGATCTACGGGATCCTGCCCCGGGGACCTGCGGCAGCCCTACGACGTCCGGGAGATTATCGCCCTGGTGTGCGGCTTCGCTCGCCTCCATGGGATCCTGGTGGGGATCGTAGCGAACAACGGGGTGCTGTTCGTGGAGAGCGCCGAGAAAGGCGCCCACTTCATCGAGCTGTGCGGCCAGCGCCGGATTCCTCTCGTGTTTTTGCAGAACATCACGGGGTTCATCGTGGGCCGGCAGTATGAGGCCGCGGGCATCGCCCGAGCGGGAGCCAAGATGGTGCACGCAGTGGCCACCTGCCAGGTGCCGAAGTTCACGGTGATCATCGGAGGATCCTACGGGGCCGGGAACTACGCCATGCGCGGCCGGGCCTATGAGCCGCGCTTTCTGTGGATGTGGCCCAACGCCCGCATCACCGTCATGGGGCCGGAGCAGGCCGCGGAGGTCCTGGCCACGGTGAAGCGGGAGCAGCTCCGGCGGGAAGGCAAGGCCCTCTCTCCGGAGGAGGAGGCCATCGCGCGTCCCATCCTGGAGAAGTACGAGCGGGAAGGAAGTCCTTATTACAGCACCGCCCGGCTGTGGGACGATGGGATCCTGGAGCCGACCGCAACCCGCGATGCCCTCGGCCTGGCCCTGTCGGTGGCGCTGAACGCGCCCATCGAGGGGATGAAGCCCGGGGTGTTCCGCATGTGACCACGGAGGAAGCGGATGCCACCGATTCGCGTGCAGGAGGAGGGGCCGCGCACGGTGATCACCCTGACGCGGTCGGAGGTCCACAACGCTCTTTCCCCGGAGCTCATGGATGCTCTCACACAAGCGTTCCGGGAGATCGGGAAGAAAGAAAAAGAACATGTGCGGTACATCGTGCTGGCGGCGGAAGGCCCCTCCTTCTGCGCGGGTGCGGATATTCGCAGGATGCTGACCTCCTGGCATGCTCCACCGGATGAAAACCGCCGGGACGCGGAGCGTCTGTTCATCATGCTGGAGGCCATCGCGGACTGCCCCAAGCCCGTGATCGCCCGGGTGCACGGGCCGACCCTGGGCGGCGGGGTGGGGCTGGGGGCGGCCTGCGATCTCGCTGTGGCCCACCCGGGTGCGGTGTTCGGCTTGCCGGAGGTGCGCCTGGGACTTGCCCCCGCCATGATCCTTCCCTTCCCCTTGCGCCGGGTGAACCGCTCCTGGGGGCGGCCCTTCTGGGACAGCGGTTCGCTGCGGAGCAGGCACAGGCGATGGGCCTCGTGCACGAGGTGAGCCCGGACGTGGACGAGGTGATCGAGGGCTGGGGAAACGCGCTGCTGGCCGCGGGTCCGCGGGCCCTGGCCGCGGTGAAGCAGTTGTTCGGAGCGGTCCCTTCCCTGCCGTGGGAGGAGGCGCGGCGGTTTGCGGTGGAGCTCCTCGCAGAACTGCGGGCGGGCCCGGAGGCACAGGAAGGGATGCGGGCGTTTTTGGAGAAGCGGCCGCCCGCCTGGATGGACCGGTGATGTTCCGGAAGGTCCTGGTGGCCAATCGGGGCGAGATCGCGGTCCGCATCCTCCGGGCCTGCCGGGAGCTGGGGATCCGCACGGTGGCCGTGTACTCGGAGGCAGACGAAGATAGCCTCCACGTGTGGCTGGCGGAGGAGGCGGTGCCGATCGGCCCCGCGGAGCCGGAGCAGTCCTACCTCCACATCGGGCGGATCCTGGACGCGGCCAGGGCCACGGGCGCGGAGGCCATCCACCCCGGATACGGGTTTCTGGCGGAGAACCCGGAGTTCGCCGCGGCCTGTCGGGAAGCGGGGATCGCTTTCATCGGCCCACCTCCTGAGGTTCTGGAGGCTGTGGCAGACAAGGCCGCGGTCCGGCGGTTGGCGGCACGGTTGGGAGTGCCTGTACTTGCGGGCACCGACCGCCCCGTGCGGGACGAGGAGGCCCTTCGCCAGGCGCAGCGGGTCGGATTTCCGCCCCTGCTCAAAGCCGCAGCAGGAGGAGGCGGAAGGGGCATGCGGGTGGTGCACAACCCCGAGGAGCTCCGAGAAGCCCTCCCCGGCGCCCGACGGGAGGCTCTGGCTGCCTTCGGCACCGACGCACTCCTGCTGGAACGGTACCTGGAGCGGCCACGGCACATCGAGGTGCAGGTTCTCCTGGACCGGTACGGGAACGCGGTGCATCTGGGGGAGCGGGAGTGCTCCGTGCAGCGCCGGTACCAGAAGGTGCTGGAGGAGGCACCCTCCGTGGCGCTCGATCCGGAGCTCCGCGGGCGGCTTGCGCGGGCGGCCCTGCGGCTGATGCGGGAAGCGGGGTACGTGAACGCGGGAACCGTGGAGTTCCTGGTGGACGGGGAGGAGAACTTCGCCTTCCTCGAGGTGAACGCCCGGCTCCAGGTAGAGCATCCCGTAACAGAACTCGTGACGGGTGTGGACTTGGTGCACCAGCAGCTGCGGATCGCCGCAGAAGAGGCCCTGACGCTGCGGCAAGAGGGGGTGGTCCTGCGGGGATGGGCCATGGAGGCGCGGGTGTACGCGGAGGATCCAGAGCGGGGCTTCGCACCTTCCGCGGGAACCATCCTGCACCTGTAGAACCACATCTCCCGGGAGTGCGCATCGATTCCGGGATCCGAACGGGCCAGAGGGTTTCCGTCTCCTACGATCCCCTGCTCTCCAAGGTCATCGCCTGGGCCCGGACCGTCCCGCCGCCATCGCGCGCCTCCGACAGGCCCTTGCCTCCTACGTGATCCTCGGGCCCACCACGAACCTCGCGTTCCTGCGGGACGTGCTGGATCATCCCGCCTTTCAGTCCGGCGACCTCCCCACCGCGTTCCTCACGGACCACTTCGCAGATTGGCACCCACATCCTCCCACGGAGGCGCTCTTCGCCCTGGCCGCCGTCCTCTCCGGTTACGGCCTGGCAAAGACCGCCCCGCGGCTACCGCAGGGGTTTGTGGATCCCTGGGATCGACTGCGGAGCTGGAGGCTCGGATGAGGCAGGAACGGTTCGTGCTCCGGTGGCGCGAGCGGGTGGTGGAGGTGGAGGTCCTGGAGGAATCCCCTACGATCCGGGTATTTGCGGACGGCCGGGAGTTCTCGTTTCGGATCCGGCCGGTGGGGCCGAACGCCTACGCGGTCGTCGCGGGTGAGAGGCGGTGGCTTGTACACTTCGCCTCCGAAGGCGACCGCCACAACCTGCACCTGGATGGCGAGACCCACACGTTTGTCCACGAGGTCTCGGTGCGCAGCCCGGAACCCGAGTCCTTCCGTCCGAACTTAGGGGCGCCCATGCCCGGAGTGGTGACCCGCATCCTCGTGCAGGCCGGGTAGGTGGTGGAGCATGGTGAACCGCTGTATGTCCTGGAGGCCATGAAGATGGAGACCGTCATGCGGGCTCCGGTGAGGGCCCGGGTGGTGGCCATCCGGGTGGAGCCCGGATCGCAGGTGGCGGGCGGAGCCGCGGTGGTGGAGCTGGAACTGCTCCCATGACCGTTCCCCTCGATTCCCTTCCCTCTACCGTCCGGGTGGTGGAGGTGGGCCCCCGGGACGGCCTCCAGAACGAGCCCGAGATCCTCCCCACGGACGTCAAGGTGGCCTTCATCGAGGCCCTGGCGGAGGCAGGGCTGCGGTGGATCGAGGTGGGGTCGTTCGTGCGGCCAGATCGGGTACCTCAGATGGCGGACACGGAGGAGGTGGTGCACCGCCTGCGGCCGCGGGAAGGAGTCCACCACATCGCGCTGGTTCCAAACCTGCGGGGATTGCAACGGGCCGTCGCCTGCGGGGTCCGGACCATTGCGGTGTTCACCGCGGCCACGGACGCCTTCGCCCAGGCCAATCTGGGGATGACGGTGGAGGCGTCTTTGCGGACCTTCCGGGAGGTGGTACGGGAAGCGCACCGAGAAGGGATGTCGGTGCGCGGCTACATCAGCGTGGCGTGGTGGTGCCCCTACAGCGGCCGGGCGGATCCGCGGACCGTCCGGAGGATCGCCCTGGAGTTGCTGGAGATGGGGTGCGAGGACGTGAGCGTGGCGGATACCGTGGGCGCGGTGCTGGCGGTGGCCACCCTGCTGGTGGGCGCGCTGGTCTTCGTACCTGCCTTGCCGTGGTCCGCGGGGCTGCTGGCGCACCTGGATCCATTCCTCTGGAAGCTGGTGTACTGGGGTTTTGCCCATCCGTCCCAGCAAATCAACCTGGCTGCCACGGTAGCGGTGTGGTACCTGCTGGCGCAGCTCACCGTGGGCGGCCGCACGCCGAGCGAGAAGGTGTCTCGCGCGGCTTTCGTCCTGTACCTGGTCGCCATCAACCTGGGGAGCGCCCACCACCTGCAAACAGAGCCCAGCGGGGCGCTGTCCGTGGGGTGGAAGTGGATCAACCGCCGTGTGGTGGGGGAGCGTTGGGCCCGGTGGCAGCCGTGGCTGTTCGGGGTCGGCGTCGGCCTCCTGGTTCTGGCCTACCTGCAGCTGGGCGTCCGGTACGGACTTCCCCGCAAGCAGCCGGACATCTTCCGGTTCCGGGGGTTGCCCTTGGCCTTCGCATGGCCGGACGAGGTCTACCGACTCCTGGCGGTGGCCGGGGTCGGGGGGATACTGGCCCTGCTGGGCGGTGCCCCGTTCGTGGTCCTGGTGGTGGCCACGGTCCTGCTCGGAAAGCGGCTTACCGACGACGAACTGCGCCGGCAGTACGCGCTGCCGCTCGGCGGCAACCCAGGACACGGGGCAAGGGAAGTTCCCGCGGTCCCCGGCACCTTCGTCCTGTGTCTGCTGTTCGCGGCTTTCTTCGTCTTCATGTACCTGGGCAACTACTGGAACCTGTCCCGCTCGTGGCCCATCGGGCACTGAGGGACGCATGGATGCCAACGGCCGCGGCGTGGTGGAGTGGGTGAGGCTCAGTCTTGCCGCCGCGGCCACGGCGGGCGTGCTGGCCGTTCTCATCACCGGAGGAAGGCTACCGCTGTTTGCACACGGGATTCCTCCTGAGGCCTTCTACAAGACCCTGGTGGGGCACGTCACCTTCTCCCTGGTGGTGTGGCTGCTGGGGTGCAGCACCGCGGTGGCCCTCCATCTGTCGTGCCTCCGACCGCCCACATCGGGTCTGCGTCTGGCCGCCCTGGGCTTCGGGTGCCTGCTCGCGGGACTTGCGCTCCCCGGTCGGCCCGTGGTGGTGGACTACCTGCCGTTCGTGGCTTCCCCCCTGTATTGGGCGGGATACCTCTTCCTGGCCTTCGGAGTCCTCCTGGCGCTTGCGCCGCTTGCACGGGCGGCGTGCCCGGAGACTCCCCGATGGGGTGCCAGATGCCTGGCCCTGGCGTATGGGGCCACGCTCTTGGGGGCCGTAGTAGGTCTTCTGAGAGTGGGAGGGGACCACCCGCAGGCGGCCCTGTGGGGAGCGGGGCACGCCTTGCAGTTCGTGTACGTGACGGCCCTGGCCCTCGCCTGGCATGCCCTGGCAGAGGCCGGATGGAGGATCGCGCCTACGCACAGATCCCCGGTGCGCACCGCCTACGCCCTCTCCGGCCTCCTCGCCTTTCTCCCCTCCCTGCTGTACTTGGCACCCGACCCATCCGGCATGCCGGATTGGAGCCTGAAAAACGCGGCTTTGGGCCTTGGCCTGAGTGTCCCCACCCTGGTGCACCT
Source organism: Armatimonadota bacterium (assembly GCA_025059775.1). Taxonomy (NCBI): domain Bacteria; kingdom Bacillati; phylum Armatimonadota; species Armatimonadota bacterium. Next base: position 184,509 of record JANXCW010000003.1, on the reverse strand, counting down.
TTGGGTGCTTGTACAGCGTATCCGCAGCGCTCCCCCCGCGGCCCGGTGGCCTTCTTGAGCGGTCGGCCTTGGAGTGGTCCGTGGGGCTGTACCTGCTGGGCGGGATCCTCGCACCGATCGGTGCTGCCCAGACCCTCCGGATCACCGCCCACTACCATGCCATGCTGGTAGGCGGGGTCACCACCGCCTTCGTGGGCATGGTGTACCGGATTCTGGAGGAAAACGGGTGCGAGGTCCTGCCGCGCGCAGGCAGGGCTCAGCTGCACCTTTTCGGAAGCGGAGCCGTACTCACGGTGGCCGCGCTGCTGGTGGCCGCGGGATCCGGGATGCCCCGCAAGGCCTACCTGTCGGGCCCGCACCCGTGGACCCTTCCCCTCACCCTCCTGGCCATCTCCGGTGTGCTCGCCGCCTGCGGGGGCGGATGGTTCCTGATCTCGGCCTGGCGGTCCCTGCGGGGTGGGGTGGGCTCACCCGCCCCGACCCCGATCCTCCTGCAGGAACCATAGGCCTACCCGAGAAGCCCCTTCCGGTGTCTTCCCCGCAGGAGCTTCCCCTCCCGGAACCGGCGGAGGGAGAAAGCTGCGAGGTCCACGGTGGGCTCTTCCCCCACCAACCACCGGCTCAGCTCCTCGCCAAGCGCTGGGCTGAGCTTAAACCCGTGCCCGCTAAAACCCGCGGCCAGGTAAAGCCCCTCGATTCCCTCCACCGGGCCCAGGATGGGCTGCCAATCGGGGGTGACATCGTACAGGCTGGCATATCCCCCCAGGAAATGGGATTCCCGGGCTTGCGGAAAGCGTGCGCTCCACACCCGAGCTACCCGCTCCACGAAGTGCAAGTCCACGCCTGGGTGAAATCCGTCGGGGTTCACGATCTCCTCCGGCTCCTCCTCCAGCACCCCCGCCAACACCGTCCCTCCGGTCTCAGGCCGCGCATAAAAGCCCAGGGCGAGGTCCTCCAGGACCACCCGCAGAGGCCCGAAGGCCTGGGGAGGTGCCAGGTGCACCACCTGCTCCCGGGCCGCCACGATGGGGAGCTCGATGCCGAGGGGCCGCAGGAGATCCACGCTCCATGGCCCCGCGGCCACGAGAACCCTTTCGGTGCCCACCGCTCCCCGGGAGGTCTGCACGCCCACGATCCTTCCGTTCCGCACCTCGAGGGATTCCGCCCGGACCCCCTCTTCGATCTCCACGCCCCGTTCCCGGGCTGCGGCCGCAAAGCCCGTCGCGGTTGCGTATCCGTCCGCGAACCCGCTCTCCGGCTCGTACGCTCCGCCCGCGATCCCCTCCGGGCTCAGCCTGGGGTCCATCCGGACCACTTCCTCCGCGGTGAGGAGCTCCACCCGGGCTCCCAGGCGTCGCTGCAACGCTACGTTGGCCAGTAGCCCCTCCCACTCCCCCTCCGGAACCAGCAGCAAAAATCCCGTGCGGGTGAAGTCCGCGCTGCGACCCGTGAGGATCCCGAAGTGTGCAAACGCGTCCAGGCTGCGCAGGGCAAGCGCGATGAGGGGTTCGTGGGAGTAGTGCAGCCGGATGATCCCCACCGTGCGGCCGGTGGGCCCCATCCCTACCCGGTCCCGCTCGAGGAGAAGGACCTTGCCCTGCAGGCGACGTGCCAGGTGGAAGGCCACGCTGGCTCCCATGCACCCGCCGCCGATGATGACCACGTCCGCAGGCGCCATGCACCCCCATTGTACTTCCGCCTTGCCCTTCCCCGGGGGCCCCCGGTAAACTTAGGATCGTGAGCCGGCGACAGGTGACGGTCTTCTTCGCGCCCCGCCAGTGTATCTGTCCTGTGCGGGGGCAGGGGCTTCGCGCCTAGCCTCACCCCCGCTTTCCCGGATATCCCGTACGAAACACCGAGGTTTCCCTGGAGGGTTGCCCCATGCGCACGGACATCCCGGAAAAGGCCGCACCCGAGGCGGAAAGGCCCGCGGACGCGGTCCTGGACTGTCGGGGGCTGCTGTGCCCCCTGCCGCTTTTGAAGACCCAGGAAGCTCTCCGCGGCCTTCACGTTGGGCAGGTGCTGGAGGTGCTCGCAACGGATCCCCAGGCCGAAGCCGACCTCCGGAACTGGGCCCACCTGGCAGGCCACGAGGTCGAGCCCCTGGGGAGGCAGGACGGGATCTACCGGTTCCGGATCCGCCGGATGCGCTAAGGCTAAGGAGGGAGGACCATGGTGCGGTGGCCCGCTTTTCTCCTGGCGCTGCTGCTCAACGGGTTCCTCGCGTCCCAGATGCTCCTCTCCGGGGGAGAGGGTTCAGGGGGGGAGGCCCGGGCGCAGACCCTGGTCTTCCGGGAAGATACCGTGCAAGAGCGGGTGGTGCGACCGGGGGAGCGCACAGTGCTGGAGGTGCACACCCAGGGACTCGTGGAGGTGGTGATCTACGAGCACACGGGAGACGCGAACGAGCTCGCGCAGTTCCGATCTGGGCAGATCCCCCGCACCGCCCGGGTGTTCACCCACATGAAAGCCCTCCGCTACCCGCTCGCGAGCGACTCGGGGAGTACGTTCTATGTACGCCTCCGTCACCTGCAGCCCGGGGAGACCGTCCTCCGGTACGAGCCCGGCACCGTCGAGGAGTCCATGGCCCGATTGCGCAGGGGCCAGAACCTTGTGCGCAACCAGGGCACGGTTCAGATACGGGGCACGCGGCTGTTGCTTCCCGTCTACCAGCTCGTGCCCGGCACCATCCTCCGGGTGGAGGTGCGTGCTGGGAAGGGAACCGTGGGCGTGTTGAGGACCCGGGACTACCTGGAGGTGCGGGACGGACGGGCCTCCCTAGAGAGCCGGTGCAGACCCGAAAGCTGCCTGGTGACCTCCTCCGACCGCACTGCCTTGGAACTGCACCTCACGGACTACGAGGACCGATACCTGGTGGCGGAAGGGCAGGATCTTGTCTTCTCCTATCAGGTCATCGCCACACCCGAAGTCCTGAACTACATCGCCACGTGTACCTAAGGGGGTGAAGCATGGATCGGCTCACGCGAAGGCAGGTCCTCAAGGTCCTGGGTGGGGCCACCCTGGCCGCGGCCACGGGAAGCTTTGGGGAGGAGTTCTTGGGCTGGGCCGTGGCGCAGGAGCCCAGCCGGCCCATCCTCCCTCGCCCCACCCGCCGGGTGGTGATCGTGGGGGCAGGAATCAGCGGCGCCATGTGCGCCCGGACCCTGCGCAAGCTGGCCCCGGACGTGGAGGTGGTGGTGCTGGAGCGCAATCCCAGCTATGTGTCCGGGCCCTCCCACGTGGACTACATCGTGGGACTGGAGGATCCCCGAAAGGTCACGGTGACCTTCGAGGGGCTCCAGCGGGACGGGATCCAGGTCATCCGGGCACCCGTTACAGGGCTGCGCCTGCGGGACAACCGGGTGATCACGCCCCAGGGCTTTATCGAGTACACGGTGCTCGCGGTGGCCACGGGTCTGGTGCCCGCGGAGGACGAGATCCGCAACCTCCTGGAGAACCGCAGGCTGAGCCCGCATGCGTGGACCTGGGCGGGAACCCTGGAGCTCCGCCGGGCCGTGGAAGCGTTCCGGGGCGGCACGTTCGTCATCGCGGTACCTCCTCCGCCCTACAAGTGCCCACCCGGCCCCTACGAGATCGCGTGCCTGGTGCAGGAATACTGGAGGAACAAGGGGATCCGGGCGGAGGTGGTGGTGCTCGACAGCAGCGACCGGCCCCAACCGCCGGCCCTCGCGGACCTGTGGCGCCGGGTGCTCTCCGAGAAGGGCATCGTCTACAAGCCCAGTTTCAAGGTGGTGGAGCTGGACCCCGCCACCCGAACCCTGATCTCCGACCGGGGCGAGCGGCAGCGGTTCGACCTCGCGAGCGTGATCCCGTCCCAGCGGGCGCCGCTCTTTGTGGAGGAGGCGGGGCTGGGAGCGCCCTTCATCCCCATCGACCCCGCCACCTGGCGCAGCCGCAGCCACGAGAACGTGTACGCCATGGGCGACGTGGCCGCCTCCCCGTACACCAAGAGCGCGTTCACGGCTTTCCTGCAGGGCCGCAACGCCGCCTACGCCATCGCCCGGGCCCTGGGCCGCGACCGGGGAGAGCCCGACCCTGTGTTCAACCAGTGCTGGCCGTACGTCTCGCGCCGGGAGGCCCTCTTCGTGGAGGCCGCGTGGGACCGGGAGGGACGGCCCGTGGGAGCTCGCAGCCGAACCGCACCCGCCAGCCCCAAGCACGTGGAGGATCGGAAACGGTGGGAGTACGGGATCCTGCGGGCCGCCTACGGCTGATCGGGAACGCCTGTGTGATCCTCCTCGCGGCTCTCCTCACGGGCTGCCAGGTTCGGAGCCGCGCATCGGTAGGGGAACAGGTTCTCGTGGTGACCGCAGATCCGGGGATGCGGTTCGGAGGCCGCATCCCCGGCCCCCTTCTCCGGGTCAGAGTGGGACGGCCGGTGCGGCTGATGCTGGAGAACCGGGATAGCCTGCAGCACGACCTCTGGGTGGTGGGCCCGCGGGAGCGGGCCCCGTATCTGGAGCCGGTCTTCTCCGGCGCGAGGACCCGGGTGCTGGGCCCGGGGGAGCGGGAGGAGATCCGGTTCGTACCGGATCGGCCGGGCCGGTACCGGTATGTGTGCACGGTACCGGGGCACGACGCCACCATGTACGGGGAGTTCATCGTGGAGGAGTGACCGGATGAACCTGGGTGCCGCCGCGGCGGTGGTGGCCCTAACCGCGGTCACGGCGGGACTGGCCTGGACGCAGGGCCTGCAGGCCGCGGCGGTGCTGCTCCTCCTGGGGCTGGGCTACGGCTTCGTGCTGCAGCGTACCAGGCTGTGCTTTGCCTCCGCTTTCTACGGAAACCGGGAACTCCTGCGGGGCATCCTCCTGGGCCTGGCCGTGGCGTCCGCGGGCTCCGCGCTGGTGATGGCACTGGGGTGGAATCGTCCCCCCCGCATCCCCTTCGGCCTGCACACCCTGGTGGGATCTGCCCTCTTCGGGTTCTCCATGCCCTTCGCAGGCGGATGTATGACGGGAACCCTGTACCGCCTGGGCACGGGACAGTCCAAGAGCCTCGCGGCTTTTCTGGGAATCCTCGTAGGGAACGGCCTCGGTGCCGCCTATACGTGGCCCCTCACGGAACGGCTCCTGGATCAGGGGTGGCGGATCTTCCTTCCGGACCTCATCGGCCTGGGGCCTGCCACTGTCCTCAACCTGGCCGCCCTGAGCGTTCTGTACCTGCGCCTCGGGCCACGGCCCAGCCCCGTGCCTTCTGCCGCCAACCCGGGAACCTTCCTGGAACGGGTCTTCGAGCACCCCTGGCCCGCATGGGTGGGCGGGACCGCGTTTGCCCTCCTCTTCGTGATCCAGTTCGCGTACCACTCCGCCCTGGGCGTGCAGCTGCCCCTGGCGCGGTTCGTGCTGTGGGCAGCCGGAACCGTGGATCCCGGGGTCCGGGACCTTCCGTGGGCCCGGTACTGGGGGATGCGCATCCCGGCCCTCGATCCGGGATTCCACCTGGACGTGGGCCTCATCCTGGGGGCCCTCACCGGAGCCCTGCTGGCCGGGGAATTCGCGGGGTTCCGGGCGTGGCGGATGCGGGAGGCGCTCACGGGATTCCTGGGCGGGGTGGGCATGGGCGTGGCGGTGTGGGTAGCCATCGGCTGCAACGTCTCCGGCTTCTGGAGCGCGGTGGCCACCCTCCGGGTGGACGGCTGGATCTACGCCCTGGGCCTGTACCTGGGGGCCCGGGCAGGGCTGAGGGCAACTACTTTCCTCGTAGGCCGGAGATTTCTCTGAAGTTCGGGCCTACACCCGATACCCCATCGGGTCGAGAACCGATGGATCTACACCTCCCGATGGGGTATCAAGCAGGTACGGACAGAAAAAGTCCGCAGGATCGGTCGGGTAGTGTGCCTGCACGGTGCGGCACGCTGCCTATCGTGCTTTCGAGGCCTCGCGGAAGGAGGTGGGTCCGTTGGGTCCGACGTTTCGCCTGACCCGCCGGGAGTTCCTGGCCAGCCTTCCGGCCGCTGCGGCAGCCCTTGCGGGACTCGAGCTTCCGGACGAACTGCTCAGCTTCTCCGTGCTGCAGCCCCTCGAGCCCGGCACGAACCCCTTGCAGAAGTACCCCAACCGGGACTGGGAGAAGGTCTACCGGGAGCTGTACACCCCCGAACTGACCTTCCACTACCTGTGCGCGCCCAACGACACCCACGGGTGCCTGCTGCGGGCCAGCGTGAAAAACGGCGTGGTGGTGTACGCGGACCCCAGCTTCGGCTACGGCAAAGCCACGGACCTGTACGGCAACCAGGCTTCCGCCCGGTGGGACCCGCGCATCTGCATCAGCGGGCTCGCGTACGTGCGGCGGTTCTACTCCGACCGCCGCGTCAAGGGCCCCATGGTCCGCAAGGGCTTCAAGGAGTGGGTGGACGCAGGGTTCCCCCGTGACCCCGAAACAGGCGCGCCGCCCGCGGGCTACTTCGAGGGACGCGGCAAGGAGGAGTTCGTCCGGGTGAGCTGGGACGAGGCGTTCACGTACGTGGCGAAGGCACTGCTGAACATCGCGCAGACGTACTCCGGGGAGGTCGGCAGACAGCGGCTCCTGCGACAGGGCTACGACCCCGACATGGTGGAGGCCATGGAAGGGGCCGGCACCCGCACGCTCAAGTTCCGAGGTGGGATGCCCTTCATCGCGCCGTTCCGCACTGGGGGATTGTACCGCATGGCCAATATGGTCGCCCTGCTGGACGCCTACGTCCGCAAGGTGGGGCCGGAGGAGGCCAAGGGCGGCCGCGGCTGGGACAACTACGCTTGGCACACCGACCTACCCCCTGGACACCCCATGGTCACGGGGCAGCAGACCCTGGACTTCGACCTGTATACCGCGGAGAACGCGCGCCTGATTCTTCTGTGGGGCAAGAACTGGATCGCCACCAAGATGCCGGACGGCCACTGGCTCACGGAGGCCAAGCTGCACGGCGCCCGCGTGGTCACCATCGCCCCCGAGTACCAGTCCAGCAGCTCCAAGGCGGACGAGGTGATCGTGATCCGGCCGGGCACCGACCCCGCCTTCGCCCTGGGCCTAGCACAGGTCCTCCTTCGCGAGCGGCTGTACGACGAGGACTTCGTCAAGCAGTTCACGGACCTGCCGCTCCTGGTCCGCATGGACACACTCAAGGAGCTGCGGGCCCGGGACGTGTTCTCGGACCACCGGCCCGCACCCTTACGGAACGGCACCCGGGTCCTGCAGCCCGGCGAACCCATCCCCCCGCCCGCGGAGCAAGAGGCGCAGCTCATTCCTCAAGCCCTGCGGGAGGAGTGGGACGACTTCGTGGTGTGGGACCGCAGGACCAACTCCCCGAAACCGGTCACCCGCGACCAGGTGGGCCGTCACTTCGCAGCCACGGGGCTCGACCCGGCCCTCGAAGGAGAGTTCCAGGTAACGCTCCGGGACGGGAGGCGGGTGGCCGTGCGGCCTGTGTTCGACCTCCTGAAGCAGTACCTCCTGGACACGTGGACACCGGAGAACGCCAGCCGGATCACCGGAGCCCCGCCACAGGCCGTGGTGAACCTGGCACGCCAGATCGCCCAGAACAAGGCGAAGACCCTGTTCGTGACCGGCATGGGCCCCAACCACTTCTTCAACGCCGATCTGAAGGACCGCGCCATCATCCTGGTGGCGGCTCTCAGCAACAACGTCGGCCACTTCGGGGGCACGGTGGGGAGCTACGCGGGCAACTACCGCTTGGCCTTACTTCCCGGCATCGTCCAGTACATCCACGAGGACCCCTTCCATCCGGAGCTCGACCCTGACCGGGCAGCCCGCGTCCGGGCGTACTGGAGGGGCGAGTCGGCGCACTTCTTCAACTACGACGACCGGCCGCTGCGGGTGGGCCGCAAGCAATTTACCGGGAAGACCCACATGCCGACCCCGACGAAGGCTGCCCTGTGGGCCAACACGAACTCCATCCTCGGCAACGCCAAGTGGGCGTACAACCTCGTGGTGAACACCCTCCCGAAGGTGGAAATGGTGGTGGTGGCGGACTGGTTCTGGACCGCCACCTGCGAGTACGCCGACGTGGTGTTCGCGGTCGACTCCTGGGTCGAACGCAAGCTCCACGACGTGTATGCCGCCGTGACCAATCCCTTCCTTCAGGCCTGGCCTCCCTCCCCTCTCCCGCGCCTGTTCGACACCCGGGATGACCTCGAGTGCTGGGCCGGGGTGGCAGGGAAGCTCGCCGAGCTCACGGGGGACCGCCGGTTCCGCGACTACTGGCACTTCGTGCTCACGGGCAAGCCGGAGGTGTACATCGACCGCGTCTTCCGGGCAGGCAACACCACCCGTGGCTATACCTACCGGCAGCTCCTCGAAAGCTGCCGCAATGGCACACCCCTGTACCTGCTCACCCGGACCAGCCCCAGGGTGGTGGGCTGGGAGCAGACCCAGGAGAGCAAGCCCTGGTACACGAAGACAGGCCGCCTGGAGTTCTACCGGGAGGAGGACGAATTCCTCGAGCACGGGGAGAACCTACCCGTCCACCGGGAGCCCGTGGACGGGACCCACCATGAGCCCAACGTCATCGTGGCCAAGCCACACCCCGCCTTGCGGCCGGCTCCCCCGGAGGCGTACGGCTTGCGAACGGAAGACCTCCGCACCGAAGTCCGGCAGGTCCGCAACGTGATCCGCAGCCCCGAGGAGGTCGTGGCGAGCCGCCACCCCCTGCGCAAGATCGGCTATACGCACGTCTTGATCACCCCCAAGTACCGCCACGCCTGCCACTCCACGGGAGCCAGCACGGACCTGGACGTGGTTTTCTGGGGGCCTTTCGGAGACTTCTACCGGCACGACCGCCGCAAGCCCTGGGTCAGCGAGGGCTACATCGACCTGAACCCCGAGGACGCGCGACGCTTGGGGATCGCGGACGGAGACTACGTGTGGTGCGAGGCTGACCCACAGGACCGCCCGTTCGTAGGCTACGAGCGCAGGCCGGAGGAGCGGCGCATCTTCCGTTGGCTCGTCCGGGCCCGCTACTACCCGAGCATCATGCAGGGGACCGGCCGCGCCTGGTTCCACTTTTACGTAGCCACCCACGGGAGCGTGGAGGGGCACGAGAAGCGCCGGGACGGATTGGCCAAGAACCCTCGGACCAACTACCAGGCCGCCTACCGGTATGGCAGTCATCAGTCCGTGACCCGCGCGTGGCTCCGGCCCACGCTGTTGACGGACAGCCTCGTTCGCAAAGAAACCATTGGCCAGGTCCTGGCCACTGGCTTTTCCCTCGACGTCCACGGGGCTATCGGTGCGCCGAAGGAGAGTTACGTACGGATCCGTCGCGCCGAGTCCGGTGGGGAGGACGGCAAGGGCCTGTGGGCGCCCGCGGCGCAAGGCTTCCGACCCCGCTTCGAGTCGGAGGCGGTGCGCCGGTACCTGGCTGGGGAGTTCATCGTCTTGAAGCGGAGGTAGTTATGCCGAAGGTGTACAACTGGCAGATCGGCCGGGAGATGGACTACCCCTTCGAGGGCCAACGGCCCCGTCGGCAGGCGGCGGCGGTGTTCGACACCAACAAGTGCATCGCCTGCCAGACCTGCACCATGGCCTGCAAGACCACGTGGACGTCCGGTAAGGGCCAGGAGTACATGTTCTGGAACAACGTGGAGACCAAGCCCTGGGGCTCCTACCCCCTGGCGTGGGACGTGCGGATTCTGGAAAGGCTCGGTCCGCAGACCTGGGAGGGCGGCGTCTACCGGGGCAAGACCGTCTTCGAGGCGGCGCCAGCGGGCGAGCGCGCCCTGGGCTACCTCCCCGAGGACCTGGACTACGCGTATCCGAACCGGGGAGAGGACGAGACGAACGCGCCCCTCACGGAGGAGCGTTTCTACCTGCGCTTGCCCCACGACCTGTGGTTCTTCTACCTACCCCGCATCTGCAACCACTGCACGTACCCTGCGTGCCTGGCCAGCTGCCCCCGCACGGCCATCTACAAGCGGCCCGAGGACGGCATCGTGCTTCTGGACCAGCAGCGGTGCCGCGGGTACCGTGAGTGCCTGAAGGAGTGCCCGTTCAAGAAGGTCTTCTACAACCACACCACCCGGGTGTCGGAGAAGTGCGTGCTCTGCTTCCCCGCGGTGGAACGGGGGATCCAGCCCCGCTGCATGCGTACCTGTATCGGGAAGATCCGGACCTTCGGGTTCGTGAGCACCCCAGACCGGGCACGCCCCGACAACCCCGTGGACTTCCTCGTCCACGTGCGCAAGGTGGCCCTGCCGCTACTTCCGCAGCTGGGTCTGGAGGCGAACGTGTACTACATCCCGCCCGTGCACGTGGGCAACCTCCGGTTCCTCCAGATGCTCTTCGGACCCGGCGTGGAGCAGGCCGCGGCCACCTACCGACGGGCCATGGAGGGGAAGGATGAGGAGCTGCGGGGCGTGCTCCTGCTGGCGGTGTCCACGGACCGGATCGTGCACCGTTTCCGGGTCGCCCGGGGGCTCGTGTATGGGTACGACGACCGCGGGGAGGAGGTGGTGCGCGTACCCCTCAAGGAGCCCACCATGGTCCGGCCCGCCTACGACCCGGACCACCGGGCCTACCGGTACAACGTCACCTGAGGTGCTCCCATGGCGGTCCAAAAGATCACCCGACGTCAGGCCCTGGCCGGACTCGCAGCTCTGGGCACAGTTGCCCTGCCCTCCTCGGCGCCGGCACAGCCCTCCGCCCAGCCCGACCTGCGGGCGCTGCGTGTCCCCGCACCCCTGGCAGTGGATCCCGAGGCGGAGGTCTGGCGCAGCGTGCCGCCCACAGAGGTCGGTCTGGTGGGCCAGGCCATGGCGCTGCCCACCAAGATACGTCCGTCCGTGGCCTCGTTGCGGGTCCGCGCCGCCCACGACGGCCAACGGGTGGCGTTCCTCCTGGAGTGGCAGGACCCCCGTCCGGATCGGAGGACGGTCAAAAGCCGGGAGTTCAAAGACGGATGCGGGGTCATGCTCTTGCCCGCGGGTGCGGGCGCCACCGAGTGGATGATGGGGACGCCGAAGACGCCGGCGACGGTGCTGCACTGGCGCGCAGACTGGCAGCTGGACGTGGACGCAGGCTTCCAGGACCTCGAGACGGCGTTTCCCAACGTGGCCTTCGACTTCTACCCGCCTCTGGTGGGTGCGCAGCACCCGCCGAAACTCCCGGACGCCTATCCCCCTGAAGCCCGCCGGTGGCTGCCCGGGTGGCACGTGGGCAACCCCCTCTCCCAGCCCCGCAAGGCCAGCCCCGTGGAGAAGTTGGTAGCGCAGGGAGCCGGGACGTTGGAACAGCTACCGACCCAGAACGCCGCGGGACGAGGTACCTGGAAGGAGGGGCGGTGGCGGGTGGTGCTCGGCAAGCCCCTTCGCGCCGCTGATCCCAAGGAGATCACGCTCCGTCCGGGTGGCACGTACGCGGTGGCCTTCGGGGTGTGGCAGGGGGCCCACGGCGACCGGGGAGCCCGCAAGTCCATCACCCTCCTGGGCCAGCTGCGGGTGGAACCGTGAGCACAGATTGCGGAGCTCCCCGGCGCCTGCTGGCCAGGGCGGTAGCATACGGAGCCTGCGCGAGGCTGCTGGCACCGTGGAGCGGCGGCGCGGTCCCGCGGGACTCGGTGGAGTGGCTGGACCGGAGCCTGGCACAGCTGGAGCTCACCGAGGGCCGAGCCCGCTTCCGCGCCTTCCTCGAGCAGGTGGAACAAGACCCGGAGGCCTACCGCACGGAGTACGCACGCGTCTTCGAGCGCGGCTCGGTCCCGCCGTACGCGGCCAGCTACGCCGCCCAGGCCTCGCCTGCCCTGGGCGGGCCGAATCTGCAGCAGATTGCGGACATCGCTGGGTTCTACCGGGCGTTTGGCTTCGAGGCCCGCGGCGACCGTCCAGACCACCTGGCCGCTCAGCTGGAGTTTTTGGCCTTCGTGTGCACGCAGGAGGCGTGCGCGTGCCTCGTAGGCCGTGAAGAAGACGCGGAGGTGTGCAGCCAGGCTCGGCGGTCCTTCCTGCGGGAACACGTGAGCAGCTGGTTACCCGCCCTGGCCACCAGGGTCCGCCAGGCCAGCTCCCACCCCGGGCTGCACCAACTGGTCGCCCTGGTGGACCTCCTCTGCAAATCCGACGAGGCCGAACCCACCTCCTGAACCGTTGAGGGTCTGGGCAACCCGGCCGGAGGGAAACCGCCCCGGGGGCTTCCTGCGGTAATCTTGGGCGTGTGGAGAGCGTGCAGGGCGTGTGGCTCGGGGGCCGCTGGGTCCCCGCTCTGGGCCTCGGTACCTGGCAGTGGGGCGACCGGTGGGTGTGGGGATTTGGGCGCGGCTACGGGGAGGAAGACCTGCGGGGGGCGTTCGGCGCCGCGGTCCGGGCCGGCCTGCGGCTCGTGGACACCGCGGAGGTGTACGGAGGTGGGTACGCGGAGCGGCTGCTGGGACGCCTGGTACGGGAAACCGAGGCGCCGGTGCTGGTGGCCACCAAGTTCATGCCTTTCCCCTGGCGCCTGACCCGCCGGAGCCTAGTGAGGGCGCTACGCGCGAGCCTGCGCCGGTTGAACCTGGACCGCGTGTTCCTGTACCAGGTGCACTGGCCATTCCTGCCCCGGTCCGTGGAGTTCTGGGCCGAGGCACTGGCGGACGCGGTCGAAGAGGGCCTGGCCGAGCAGGTGGGCGTCTCCAACTTCCGCGCGGACCAGATCCGCCGGGCCGCGGATCGCCTCGGCCGGAGGGGTGTGCGGCTTGCGACGGTGCAGGTCTCCTACAGCCTCCTCGACCGCAGGCCGGAGCGCAACGGCGTGGTGGACGCGTGCCGCGAGCTGCAGGCGGTGCTGCTCGCGTACAGCCCTCTCGGGATGGGCCTGCTGGCGGGCAGGTACGGGCCAGACCGCCTGCCGGGTGGGGTGCGGAGGGCCCGGTTCGCCCGGCTCGTGCACCAGCGGGCCGACCTGCTGCGCGCGCTCCGGGAGGTCGCCCAGGCGCGGGGGAAAACACCGGCGCAGGTGGCCCTGAACTGGCTGGTCTGCCGAGGCGCCGTGCCCATCCCCGGGGCGAAGAACGCCCGTCAGGTGGAGGAGAACGCCGGAGCCCTGGGCTGGTCTCTCACCCCGGAGGAGGTGGCATACCTGGAATCGGCCGCACCCTCTCCGTGAGTCCGCCCTCCCCACCGGATTCCCTGGCTCCTGCAGGGTGTGCCGCGGGGAGGCTATCCGCCGTACTCGTAGAACCCCTTCCCTGTTTTGCGTCCGTGCAGGCCTGCCAGGGCCATCTGCTTGAGCAGCACGGGCGGAGCGTACTTGGGATCCTTCAGCTCTGCGAACATGGCCTCCGCGATGTAGTACGTGGTGTCGATCCCCACCAGGTCCAGGAACTCGAACGGCCCCATGGGATGGTTGAGACCGAGGCGCACCGCGGTATCGATGTCCTCCTTCGTGGCAAGCCCCCGCTCCAGGGCCCGGACCGCTTCGAGCAGGTAGGGCAGAGAGAGGGAGTTCACGATGAAGCCGGGGTAGTCCTTTGCCACCACCACGGTCTTGCCCAGGGACTCCGCAAAGGACCGGCAGGTCTGGACGGTCTGCTCGCTGGTGAGCGCTCCCCGCACCAGCTCCACCAGACGCATCACGGGCACCGGGTTGAAGAAGTGCAGGCCGCAGAACCGGTCTGCCCGGCCGGTCACGGAGGCCATCTCCGTGATGGACAGCGAACTTGTGTTGCTGGCGAAGATGGTGTGGTTCGGGCAGATCCCGTGCAGGGCCCGCCACAGCTCCTTTTTAAGGTCCATGTTCTCCGTAATGGCCTCGATCACGAGATCGCACTCCCCCAGCTCCTCCAGCCGCGTGGTTCCGTGGATCCGGGTCCACGCCGCGTCCCGCTCCTCCGGGGTCATCTTCTGCCGTTCCACGGCCCGGGCCATGGACTGCTCCACCCGGCGCAGGCCTCGCCGCAGGAGGTCCTCGTTTACCTCCCGCACCACCACCTGATACCCGGCCCGGGCGCACACCTCCACAATACCGGACCCCATCAGACCACACCCCACCACCCCCACGCGGCTGATGGCCATCTCCCTCACCTCCTTCCGATTGGATGGAGTCTCCGCACGTGGTCTAGAGGGGGCGGCGATCTCGATGGCGATCTCATCCTGCCCGCGCTCGTCCAACACGTACCAGGCGTCGTAGCCCTCCCGGGGGATCTGCTCCAGGGCGGCCTGCAGCATCCGGTGGTGTCGCTCGATCACCTCCGGTCCCACCCGACGTTCCCGGGCTCCGTCCCGGGCAAGACACATCTCCCGCGAGGTGAGAAATACGAGAACCACCACGGGAACCCCTGCCCGGCGGGCCAGGCCCCGAAGCTCCCGCCGGACCCGGGGCGAGAGGGCAGTGCTGTCCGCCACGGTGAGCCGCCCCAGGGCGAGGCGGTGGCGGATGAGCTCGTAGAAGAGCTGGAAAGCCCGCCCGCTCACCGCCAGGTTCGATTCCTCATCGCTGATCATGGCCCGACATCGGTCGCTGCTCACGATCTGCGTGGGAGAAAACCACTTCTGCGCAAAGGTGCTCTTGCCGCTTCCCGCGGGGCCTACCAGAACCACGAGGGCATTACCAGGGATCGCAATCCGCCTTACGCCACCAGGGTGTGGATCAGCGACCGCCCCCGGGGGGCTTCCGGCCCGATCCGGTAGGCCATCCGGACGCACCGGGCGACCACCGCCCCGGTTTCCGCATCCCGGCAGAGGAGTCGCGCGAGCGGCTGGCCTCTGTCCACGCTCGAGCCCACCTTCTCTTCCACCCATAGCCCTACCCCGTGGTCGATCCGATCTTCCCTGCGGAACCGGCCTGCACCCAGAGCCACCGCGGCCCGGCCGATGGCCTCCGTGTCCATGGCTTGCACGTACCCGCTTTCGGCAGCCGTCACCTCCACCGTCACGGAGGCCCGTGGGAGCCGTCCAGGATCGTCCACCACGGCGGGGTCTCCCCCCTGAGCCGCGACCATCTCCGCGAGCTTCTGGAGCCCCGCCCCACTGTGCAGTTGAGCGCGCAGAAGCCGTCGTCCCTCCTCTTCCGTTTGCACGTGTCCGGCCACCAGAAGCATCTGGGTGCCCAGCACGAGACACAGCTCCACCAAGTCCTCCGGCCCCTCCCCGCGCAGGGCCCCGATGGCCTCTCTCACCTCCAGGGCATTCCCCACCGCCCGTCCCAGGGGCTGGTCCATGTCGCTCACCACCGCCACCGTCCGCCTTCCCAACTGTCGCCCAATCTCCACCATGCTCCGGGCCAGGCGCACGGCATCCTCCACCCGCTTCATGAAGGCCCCGCTCCCCGTCTTCACGTCCAGCACAATGGCATCCGCCCCCGCCGCCAGCTTCTTGCTCATGATGCTGCTGGCAATCAGGGGGATGCTGTCCACGGTGGCGGTCACGTCCCGGAGAGCATACATCTTCTTATCCGCGGGCGCGAGATCCTCGGACTGCGCCACGATGGCACATCCCACCCGCCGCACCTGCTCCAGGAATCGGTCTATGGGAATCTCCGTGCGCAGCCCGGGGATGGATTCCAGCTTGTCGATGGTCCCACCCGTGTGCCCCAGGCCGCGTCCCGACATCTTGGGCACCTTCACCCCGCAGGAGGCCACGAGCGGTACCACCACTAAGGAGGTCTTGTCCCCCACCCCGCCGCTGCTGTGCTTGTCCACCTTCGGCCCCGGGATCCCGCTCAGGTCCAGCATCCAGCCGGAGCGGGCCATGGCCAGGGTGAGGTCCGCGGTCTCCCGGTCCGTCATCCCACGGAAGTACACGCTCATGAGCCACGCGCTCACCTGGTAGTCCGCCACCTCGCCCCGCACGAACCCGTCCACCAGGAAGGTAAGTTCCTCCGCGGTGAGCTCCCCTCCGTCCCGCTTCTTGCGGATGAGATCATACGGCCTCATGCGATCCTCCATCCGGAACGCCGCAACTCCCCCCTTTTTCTCCGCCACCTCCCGAAGGCGGCCCCGTCCGCTGGAAGCTCCCGCGGTCCCCCGTGCGTTGCACGGGCTCCCCCTACAGGGGCAGCTCCCGCACGATGCATCGCACCAGCCGTACGAACCGGGGCTCCAGCTCCCTGGCCACCCGGAGCACCTCCTCGTGGGTCACGGGCTGCACCACCTCGCCCGTGGCCATGTCCGTGATGGCGCTGATCCCCAGCACCCGCATCCCCAGGTGCCGAGCCGCGATCACCTCCGGGACCGTGGACATGCCGACCGCATCCGCGCCCAGCAGCCGCAGCATCCGGAGCTCCGCGGGCGTCTCGTAGGAAGGACCTAAGACCGCCACGTAGACCCCCTTGCGCAGGGGAATGCGCTCCAGTAGGGCGCACCGCTCCGCGAGGGCCACGAGTTCCGGATCGTACGCCCGGGACATGTCCGGAAACCGAGGGCCCAGGCGCTCGTCGTTGGGACCGAGGAGAGGATTGGTGCCCTGGAGGTTGATGTGGTCGGAGATCACCATCAGATCCCCCGCCCGCCACTCCCGGTTGAGTCCGCCCGCGGCATTGGTCACCAGGAGCAGGCGACAGCCCAGTCCGTGCAGTACCCGCACCGGGAAGACCACCTCCTGCGGGGAGTAGCCCTCGTAGAGGTGAACCCGGCCCCGCAGGACCGCCACGGACTTCCCCTCCAGATGCCCCAGGACGAGCTCCTGCGCGTGCCCCTCCACCGTGGGCCGGGGAAAGTGTGGAATCTCCGCATAGGGCACCGTACCCACCCGCTCCACGTGGTCCACCAGGGCTCCCAGCCCTGTCCCCAGGACGACGCCGATTTCGGGCCGGATTCGCACCCGGGCCTGGATGGCCGAAACTGCCTCTTGCACGCGCTCCCAGATCCCCCTCATGGCACGGGTATCCGATCCCGGGGATGGGCGCGGTCGAAGACCCGGCGGAGGTGCTCCCGGGTGACATGGGTGTAGATCTGGGTGGTGGCGATGCTGGCGTGGCCCAGGAGCTCCTGGACCGCCCGCAGGTCCGCCCCGCCCTCTAACAGGTGCGTGGCGAAGGAGTGGCGCAGCACGTGCGGGCTTACAGGAGAGCGGATTCCTGCGAGGTGTGCGTACCGGCGCAGCATTCCCCAGATCCACTGCCGGCTCAGCGACCTTCCCCTCCGGCTCACGAACAGCGCGCGGGCCTGTCGTCCGCGCAACAACGCGGGCCGCCCCAGGGTCAGGTAGGCCTCCAGGGCTCGAACGGCGTAGCTCCCCACGGGCACCACCCGCTGCCGGCGGCCCTTTCCCGTGACCCGCACGAGCTCCGCCTCCAGATCCACATCCCCCACCTCCAGCCCCACCAGTTCCGCCACCCGCAGCCCGCTGGCGTAGAGCAGCTCCAGGATGGCGCGGTCCCGCAGCCCCTCCGGGGTCTGCGCAGGGGGAGCGTTCAGCAGGCGCGCCACCTCTTCCCGGGAGAGTACCCTCGGAAGCGGACGCCGTCGCCTTGGACCCGTGACGTCCTCCGTGGGGTCCGCCCTCGTCTCGCCCTCCTGCACGAGGAACCGGTACAGGGCCCGGAGGGCCGCGAGCCGCCGCGCCACCGTGGCCGGAGCCATGCCCCGGTGTCGGAGGCTGAACAGGTAGAGGGTCACCTCCGCCCGGGACACCCTTCGGAGATCCGTTACCCCCCGCGCCCGTACGAACCGGGCGAAGTCCACCAGGTCCGTCCGGTAGGCGGCGCAGGTGTGCGGGCTACACCCCGCTTCCAGCCGCAGGTGCTCCAGGAAGGCGTCCACGGGCCCGAGGAGCGCCCTCAGCTCCTCACGCTCCATGGGTTCCACCCCGTCTCGCGGCCAGCAGGATCCCCAGGATGCTCTTCGCATCCTGGATCTCCCGACCGATCATGTCCAAGGCCTCCGGGAGAGGAACCCACACGGCCTGTAGGACCTCCTCATCTCCCTGAGGCCTGGGCCTTGGCCGGAGCCCGGTGCACAGGTACAGGTGGACCCGCTCCGTGAGGAACCCGGGAGAGGGGAAGAACGTGAGGAGTGGCTCCACCCGATCTGCCTCCATGCCCAGTTCCTCCGCGAGTTCCCGGTGCAGGCACGCCTCCACCGTCTCCCCCGGCTCGAGGGTGCCTGCAGGGATCTCCAGGGTCCATTGATCCAGGGCCCGGCGGTACTGCCGCACGAGCAGCACCTCGTTCCCCTCCGTCACCGGGACCATGGCCACGGCACCCCGGTGCTCCACGATCTCCCGGGTGGCGGTCCGTCCGCTGGGAAGCCGTACCTCTTCGACCCGCACCCGCACCAGTCTTCCCTCGAAGGGGTACCGGAACGAGAGGACTTCCTCCGGCCGGTCCTCCACCTCGGCCTCCTAATGGCTCGGGGTCAGGCCGCGCACGTCCGCGGGGAGAACTTCCCGGTGGCGCTCCGCATACTCCAGGGCCGCGGCCACGAAGGCCCGGTACAGGGGGTGCGGACGGGTGGGCCGCGATTTGTACTCCGCGTGGAACTGGGTGCCCAGGAACCACGGGTGGTCCTGGAGCTCCACGATCTCCACCAGGTTCTTGTCGGGGTAGATGCCGCTCACCCGGAGCCCCCGTTCCACCAGGCGGGGCAGCAGCTCATTGTTGACCTCGTAGCGGTGGCGGTGCCGCTCCCACACCACCGGCTGCCCGTAGGCCCGGTACGCGAGGGTCTCCGGAACCAGGTGGCAGGGGTAGCTGCCCAGCCGCATGGTTCCGCCCTTTTCGCGCACCGCCTTCTGCTCGGGCAGCAGGTCGATCACGGGGTACGGGCTATGGGGATCCACCTCCGTGGTGTTCGCCCCCTCCAGGCCGCACACGTTCCGGGCGAACTCCACCACCGCCCACTGCATCCCGTAGCACACCCCGAAGAACGGGACCTTCTTCTCCCGGGCGTAGCGGATGGCCCTGACCTTCCCCTCCACCCCCCGGCTCCCGAACCCTGGACATACCAGGATGCCGTCGAAGGGATGGAGGCGGGCTTCCACTTCCTCCTGAGGGAGGGCCTCCAGGTCCTCCGCGTCCACCTTCACGATCTCCACGTGGGCATTGTTCGCGATGCCGCCGTGCCGCAGGGCCTCCACGATGCTCACGTAGGAGTCCTCCACCCCCAGGTACTTCCCCACCAGGGCGATGCGCACCCGGTGGCGGGGGTGCCTGAGGCGATCCACCATCTCCCGCCACTCCTCCAGGTCCGGCTCCGTATCCGGGAGCCCCAGGGCTCGCACCACGAGCCTGCCCAGACCCTCCCGCTCCAGGATGAGGGGCACTTCGTAGATGGTCTCCGCGTCCCGCGCCTCGATTACCGCCTCCGGTTCCACGTCGCAGAACAGCGCGATCTTCTCCCGCACGGAGGGCGTGAGGGGTTGCGGCGTGCGACAGACGATGATGTCCGGCTGAATCCCGATGCTCCGCAGCTCCCGGACGGAGTGCTGGGTGGGCTTCGTTTTCAGTTCTCCCGATCCCGGGAGGTAGGGAACCAGGGAGACGTGCACGTACAGGCAGTTCTGCTCGCCCACCTGTCGACGGAACTGCCGGATGGCCTCCAGGAACGGCAGGCTCTCGATGTCGCCCACGGTCCCCCCTACCTCCACGATCACCACGTCCGCGCCGCTTTGCTCCGCCACCCGCCGGATCTCGTCCTTGATCTCGTTGGTGACGTGCGGGATGATCTGCACCGTGGCCCCCAGGTACTCCCCCAGACGCTCCCGCTGGATCACGGCCCCATAGATGCGGCCCGTGGTGGTGTTGTTGTCCCGGCCGAGATCGCTGTCGAGGAATCGCTCGTAGTGGCCCAGGTCCATGTCCGTCTCCGCCCCGTCCTCTGTGACGAAGACCTCCCCGTGCTGATGCGGATTCATGGTGCCCGCGTCCACGTTCACGTACGGATCGAACTTCAGCATGGTGACCCGTTGGCCGCGCGCCACCAGCAGTCGCCCCAAGGACGCGGCGGTGATGCCCTTCCCCAACCCGGAAACCACTCCGCCGGTGATGAAGATGTACTTAGTCAAAGCGGGACCTCCTACCCCTGTGGATTCTATCCGCGCGCTCTGCCCCGCACAAGCAACGAGGTGGCTATCGGGAACGGGCGGTCCGGTGGCGCAGGAGCAGTTCCTGCGCATGCCTCCGGCTCAGCTCCGTGGGCGGATCCCCGGCGAGCATCCGGGCGATCTCCTCCACCCGCGCATCGCCCTCCACCCGGTGGACCTCCGTGCGGGTGCGGCCGCCGGAGGTGACTTTTCGGATGGCGTGGTGCACGTCCGCCCGCGCCGCGATCTGGGCCAGGTGGGTGACGCACAGGACCTGAGCCCCGCGGGCCAGGGAGGCGAGCTTGGTGCCCACCACGTGGGCGGCGTGTCCACCGACCCCCGCGTCCACCTCGTCGAAGACCATCACGGGGGTGGGGTGCGCCTCCGCAAGAGCGCTGCGCAGCGCCAGCATGAGGCGCGCCAGCTCCCCGCCGGAGGCCACCCGGTGAAGCGGTCGGGGAGGCTCCCCGGGGTTGGCGGAGAAGAGGAACTCCACGCGATCCACGCCCCGAGGGGTCACCTGGAGGCGCCGGTGCTCCTCCTCCGGGAGGAGCACCCGCACCCCCTCCGGATCCTCCCGGATCTCGAAGCCCACCCAGAACCGCGCCTCGGGCATTCCCAGCTCCCGGAGGTGCGCCTCCACGGACCGCTCGAGCCTGCGGGCGGCCTCGCGGCGGGCGGCACTCAGCGCGGCCACCGCGTGGCCCAACGCCCCCTCCGCTTCCCGGAGGGCCCCTTCCACCTCCGCGCGGTGCAGCTCCAGGTTCTCCAGGTGTGCGATCTCCTGCAGGGCCCGCTCCCGGTACGCGAGGATCTCCTCCACCGTGTCCCCGTACTTGCGCTGCAGGGCGCGCAGGGCATGGAGGCGCACTTCCACTTCCTCCAGCCGGCGGGGATCCGCCTGCACCTCCTCCGCATACCGCCGCAGCTCCAGGCCCACCTCGTCCAGCTGGACCCGCGCTGCCTCCAGAGCCTGCAGCAGGGGGTAAAGCCCTGGGTCCCACTGAGAGGCCTGACGCAGGAGCGCCGCCGCCTTGCCCACGAACCGGATCGCGCCTTCCTCCCCGCACAGGGCCTCGTACGCGCCGCCCGTGGCCTCCGCGAGGCGGCCCGCGTGCACGAGGCGCGTGCGGGCGGCCTCGAGCTCCGCGAGCTCCTCGGGCCGCGGGTGGACCGCTTCGATCTCCTGCACCTGCCACCGGAGGAGGTCCAGGCGCCTGGCCCGCTCCCGCTCCGTGCGCTCCAGCTCCGCGAGCGCGCTGCGCAGCCCGGACCAGCGCGCGAAGGCCTCCTCCACCTCCACCCGCAGCCTCCGCACCGTCTCGTCCCCCGAGGCGTCCAGGAGTTCCAGATGCGTCCGCGGCTCCAGCAGCCGCTGCCCCTCGTGCTGTCCGTGGATCTCCACAAAAAAACTCCCGATCTCCCGCAGGGTGCCCACGGTGACGGGAGTCCCGTTCGCGTACGCCCGGCCCCGGCCCCCGATCTCCCGCACGAGAATGAGGACCTCGTCCTCCAGGGGGATACCCGCCGCATCCAGGGCTGCCCGGGCCTCCGGGGCCCGGGCGAGCTCGAAGACCGCCTCCACCCGGGCTTCCGTGGCACCTGTCCGAATCACATCCGAACCCACCCGGTGCCCCAGACACGCCCCCAGGGCGTCCAGCAGGATGGACTTGCCTGCTCCCGTCTCGCCCGTGAGGACGTTGAGGCCTGGCCCGAACTCCACCCGCACGTCCTCCAGGAGGGCAAAGTTGCGCACGTGGAGTTCCCGGAGCACTACCGCCCTCCCCAACCGAACTTCCTTCGGAGAAGATCGTAGAACGAGGGCGGCCGCAGGCGCACGAGCCGGGCACGCTCGTCCGCTTCCCGCACCTCCACGCGGTCTCCCGGCCGCAGGGGGAGGCCGATCTGGCCGTCCACCGTGAGCCACACGTCCTCCACGTCCTCCACCACCTCCAGGATTGCCACGTCCGAGGCATCTAGGATCACAGAGCGGGCGTTGAGGGTGTGGGGGCAGATGGGGGTGACCACCAAGGCCCGGACCGTGGGGCTGAGGATGGGGCCGCCCGCGGAGAGGGAGTACGCGGTGGAACCCGTGGGCGTAGCCACGATGAGCCCGTCCGCGAGGTAGGTGGCCAGGTGCTCGTGGTTCACGTACGCCCGGATGGGCATGAGGCGCGCGTACCCGCCCTTGGTGATCACCACGTCGTTGAGGGCAAGGGTCCGGTGGACCGCCTCACCTCCCCGCCGCACCCAGGAGGCGAGCATCATGCGCTCCTCCACCGTGTACGTCCGCTCCAGCAGCCGCGGCATGGCTGCGGGGAGATCCTCGGGTTGCAGTTCCGCGAGGAATCCGAATCCCCCCAGGTTTACCCCGAGGACAGGCAGTCCCCGGGGTGCGGTGAGGCGGGCAGCCCGAAGGATGGTGCCGTCTCCGCCCGCGGCCACCAGAGCGTCCGCGGCCTCCACGATCCGCTCCTCCTCCTCCCCAAGCTGCTCTGCACCGAGGAGCCGGGCGCTTTCCGCGTTCACCCACACGCCCACACCCCGCGCCCGCAACGCCTCCACGGCCTCCCGCAGGAACCCCGCAGCCTGCGGAACCTCCCTGAGCTTCTCGGGGTTTATGAAGAACCCAATGATGCTCACGGAAGCCTCTGGGCCTCCTCCACGGAGGCCTCGATCTCTTCCTCGGAGAGGGAAGCGTGCTCTCCCTTTCGGAGCAGCACCAGGAACTCCACGTTCCCCGCATCCCCCCGGATCGGAGACGGGATCACGGCCCGGGCGCCAAGCCCGTGCCTCGAGAGCTCCTCCACCACCTTGCGGATCACGGCCCGGTGCACCTGGGGATCCCGCACCACGCCCTCCCTTACCATCCCCCGGCCTGCCTCGAACTGCGGTTTCACCAGGGCCACCACGGGCGCCCCTTCCCGCAGGAGGGGAACCACGGGCGGCAGGGCCCGGGTGAGGGAGATGAAGGAGACGTCCGCGCATGCGAAATCCAGGGGCTCCGGGATGAGCTGGGGGGAGAGATCCTTTGCGTGGGTCCTCTCCAGCACCACCACCCGGGGATCCTGCCGGAGCTTCGGGTGGAGCTGGCCCCAGCCCACGTCTACCGCGTACACCCGCCTTGCCCCGTGCTGCAGCAGACAATCCGTGAACCCGCCCGCGCTCGCTCCCAGGTCCAGGGCAACCGCGCCCCGCACGTCCAGGTGGAAATCCTGCAGGGCCCGCTCCAATTTCACGCCCCCCCGGCTCACATACGGGTGATCTGGGCCTCGGACCTCCAGGACCGCCTCCTCCGGTACCGGGGTCCCGGGTTTGTCCACCCGCCGCCCGTCCACGAACACCCGGCCCGCCAGCACGTACGCCTGGGCCCGCTCCCGGCTGGGCGCAAGCCCCCGGCGCACCAGGAGCGTGTCCAGCCGCTCCTTCTTTCGGGCCGCGCTCACCACGCCCGCTCTACCGCGAACCGAGCCAGGGCTCGCAGCACCTCCGCCCGCTCGCCCAGTGGCTCCAGGGCCTGCACCGCCTGCTCCATCTCTAACCGGCTCAACCGCTGGGACTCCTCCAGACCGAACACCCGGGGATAGGTGGCCTTCGGGAGCCAGGATTCCTCCTCCGCGTCGAGGACGTCGTCCGCGATCTGAAACGCGAGCCCCAGGTGTTCCCCGTACGCGGTGAGGGGATCCAGGTCCTGGGAGGAACCGCTCAGAATGGGGCCCAGGCGCGCGCAGGTCCGGATGAGGGCGCCGGTTTTCCGGCGGTGGATCTCACCGACCCGACTCGCTGGGAAATGTCCCTTCTCGGCCAGTAGATCCAGGACTTGGCCGCCCACCATGCCCCAGGGGCCGATGGCCTCCGATACCTCCCGGATGGCCCACGCGACCCGATCCGGTGGGATCCCGTCCTCCCCAAGCCGCGTGAGCCAGCAGAAGGCGAGGGCATGGAGGGCGTCTCCCGCGAGGATGGCCATGGCCTCTCCGAAGGCCACATGACAGGTGGGCCGCCCCCGGCGGAGGTCCGCGTTGTCCATGCTCGGGAGGTCGTCGTGGATGAGGGAGTAGGTATGGATGGCCTCCACCGCGCACGCGGCCCGCAGGGCCCGCTCCGGTGCGAGCCCGCATGTCTCGCTGGCAGCGAGCACCAGGAGCGGCCGGAAGCGCTTTCCCGAGCCGAAGACGCTGTGCCGGATGGCACGGTGTAGAACACTCGGCTCCTCCTCCTCCGGGGGGAGCCAGCGGTCCAGGGCCTCCTCGATGCGCGGGCTCCACGTGCGCACAAACCCTTCGAGGGCCGCCTCAGTACCGGATGGAAAAGCCATGCTCCCCCCGCGGCGCCTCCCAACGCACCTGCATGTCCTCTACCCGCGCGGCCCGGGGGCCCCGGCGCATGGCCTCTAGAAAGCTTCTCACGGCCTCCGGGTCTCCCTCCGCCACCACCTCCAGGGCGCCGTCCGGCAGGTTCCGGGCGTAGCCGCATACCCCTAGCCGCTCTGCCCAGTCCACCGCGAAGAACCGGAACCCTACACCCTGCACCCGGCCCCGGAGGATGGCGTGCGCGCGCACCCGCTCACCCACGGCCCGAACTGCCCATAAGCGCAAGCCGCTCCCGGTAGATGCGGCCCAGGATCCCGTTGATGAACCGGTGGGAATCCTCCGTGCCGTACCTGTGCGCCAACTCCACGGCCTCGTTGATGGCCACCGCGGGCGGCGTGTCCGTGTGGAGGAGTTCGTAGAGGGCCAACCGCAGAATCGCGAGGTCCACCCGGGCAAGGCGATCCACAGGCCAGCCCTCCGCGTACTGACCGATGAGGGCATCCGCCTCCACCCGATGCTCCCACGCTCCCCTGGCGGTCCGCACGATGAACTGCCAGGTGTCCTCGTCCCAAGCCGCACCCGGTGTCCCCTCGTTGGTGACCGGTCCCTCCACGTAATCCGCCATCACCT
This sequence comes from Armatimonadota bacterium, assembly GCA_025059775.1. Classification (NCBI taxonomy): domain Bacteria; kingdom Bacillati; phylum Armatimonadota; species Armatimonadota bacterium. The sequence goes on along the minus strand of JANXCW010000003.1, from coordinate 159,620 downwards.
GCTCGAGGGGCCTGCGGCCCACCTCCGCCTCGTAAAGGATCTGGAGGATGGCTTCCCGGGCCCTGCGGCGGCCGCCCATGGCTTCTTACCGCACCCGCTCCAGGTACTGCCCGGTCCGGGTGTCCACCCGGATCCGGTCGCCCACCTCCACAAAGAGGGGCACCTGCACCACGGCTCCCGTCTCCAACCGAGCGGGCTTGCTTCCGCCCTGGGCGGTATCGCCCCGCACCCCGGGTGGGGTTTCCACCACCAGGAGCTCCACGCTGGTCGGTAGCTCCACCTCGATGGGGGTTCCCTCGTGGAAAACCACCTCCACCTCCATGCCCTCCTTCAAAAACCGTGCGGCTTCGCCCACCACGGAGGTGGGGATGGCGAGCTGCTCGTAGGTTTCCGTGTCCATGAAGGTGAAGTTCGCCTCATCCCGGTACAGGTACTGCATGGTCCGGCTCTCCAGGACCGCGAGGGGCACCCGTTCTCCTGCGTTGAACTTCCGCTCGATGGTCGCCCCCGTGCGGAGGTTTCGGATCTTGGCCCGCACGTACGCGGACCCTCGGCCGAGCTTCACATGCTGAGCCTCCAGCACCGTGTAGAGCTCCCCCTCCAGGACGATGTGCACGCCGTACCGGAGATCGTTCGTGGAGATCAACCCTGCTCCCTCCCGTGCTTCCCAGCTTCCGTCCGTATGGTACCAGAAGGGACGTGCGGACAAAACGCGGGCTAGGACCACTCCCGAACTGACAGGGCAGAGCGGGCTAGGGGTGCAACCGCTGCCTCGGGATCCAGGCGGAGCAAAAAGGCAGGAGGGCACATCAGGGCCGGTACACGAGGCTCAGGTTCCCGCCCATGCGCCGGGCGGCCTCCAGGGCCTGCTCTGCCCGCCGCAGCATGGTCTCGGCATCCGAACCGTGCTCGGGGCAGGAGGCGATGCCAATGGTCACGGTAAGGCTGCGGGCCTCCTCGGCCACCAGGGCCGTGCCCGCGGAGGCCGCCTGCTCCCGTACCCGTTCCGCGGCCACCAGGGCATCCTCGGGTCCGGTCTCGGGGAGGAGCACCGCGATCCGGTCCGGGCCCACGCGGTAGCGGGTGTCGGTGGCCCGGAGCTTGCGGGCTAAAAGCCCTGCAAGTTCCTCCATGGCCCGATCCGCCACCTCCGGGCCGTAGAGGGCAGCGAGATCGTCGTATGCGTCCAGCGCGATCAGCATGAGGCTCAGGGACCGTCCGTACCGCAGGGAGCGCTGGATCTCCAGGGGAAGGACCAAGTGAAAACTCGAGAGGTCGAACCCCTCGGGCTCTGGCACACGCAGGACCGGTCCGGGCTCCGGGCGGGGATGCTTTCCATCATGCCAGGCGGCCAGCACGAGCGCGGCCCGGTCGAAAGCCTCCTCTAGGGCCTCCCGCATCGGTGGAGGAAGCCCCACCAGGGTCCGGAGCGCCGCCCGCCGGAACAGGAGCACCAGTTCCAGGGGCTCCGCCACGGGGCCCACAGGGGCTCCCTTCACCAGATCGAGGACAGCCTCCTCCACGGCAGAGGTCCGGCCCACCAGGAAGTGCTCCGTGGCTTCCAGGAGAACCTGGCCCCACTCCCGCAGCGCCTGCTCCGACCGAGCCCGGCCGGAGCCCCTCCGCACGAGCTCCCGCCAAGCCTCCAGGATCTGCGCACGATCTGAGGCCCGCACTAGCGCCTCCTCACGGCCCGAACAGGCGCAGGTAGGTGGAGAGAAGCTGCGACCCCCATTCCATCCCGACAAACCCTCCCAGAGCCAGGGCTGGGCCAAAGGGGATGAGGTCCTTGCGGCCCTTGCGGCCGCTGAGGAGCAGAACCAGGGCCGCGAGTCCCCCGAGCAGCACCCCCAAAAACATCCCCACCACGATCCCGGGCCATCCCAGAAAACAGCCCAGCATGGCTGCGAGCTTGATGTCCCCCCCACCCATGCCGCCGGGGCTTACCAGGGCCACCACCAGCAGAGCCCCGCCCGCGCCGGCACCCGAGAGGAGGGCCTCGGTAAACCCCTCCAGTCCTCCCCGGGCCAGCGAGAGCACGAGCCCCAGTACCATGCCGGGGAGGGTAATCCGGTCCGGGACGATGTGATGCTCCAAGTCGATGAAGAACACCGCCACGAGCAGCATCCCGAGAGCCGCGGTGCCCAGGGCATCCCAGCCCGGACCATGGCGGACCCAGGCGTAGGTGAAGAGGAGGGCCACCAGGAGCTCTACCAGAGGGTACCGCCAGGAAATGGGCGCCGAACACGCCGCGCACCGGCCCCGCAGGATCGCAAAGCTCAGGAGCGGCACGTTCTCCCACCACCGCAGCCGGTGCCCGCAGGATGGGCACCGCGACGGCGGCCAAACCACCGACTCTCCCCGGGGAATCCGGTGGATGAGGACGTTGGTAAAAGAACCGAAGACAGCCCCCATGACGAAGGCCAGGACGGACATGCCGAACTACGGGGAGGGTGGGGGTTGCGGGGGGGGACCGGGGGCTGGACGGATCCCGCGGGAGAGCACGTCCACGTCCCGGCTCAGTTCCAGCAGCCGCGGCAACAGCCGCTCCGCCGCCTTCCAGTCGTCCCGGGACTGGTAGAGTCCGTACAGCAGGAGGTGGGCCCCGAAGTGCCTGGGGTCGGCCTCGATGGCGGCCCGGAACTCCCCCTCTGCGAGCCGGTCGTACCCCGCCCCGTACGGAATAAGGCCGCCCCGCCACAGCCGCCAGGCCACGTGGTACGCGTAGCCCAGCCGGAACCGGGCCTCCGCACTCCGGGGCTGTTGCTCTGCGGCCCGGCTGAGGGAGGCGGTGGCCTCGCGGAAGGCCTGCTCCGTGGGGTACAGCAGGACGGGGGCGTAGTCCTGGGCGGAAAGAGGGGCCGTGAGGAGGAGGACTCCCGCGGCCAGGTAGATCCAAACTCTCCTCACGGCCCCTCCCCGCATCAGGGCACGATCTGGAAGCTCCACATGTCACTGGTCACGGGCGGATTGGGCGCCTGCTTAATGGCCGTGACTCTCCAAGTGTAGATGCCTGGCGTCATGGGTAGGCCAACGCAGGCGGAGGTTGTCGTGGCCCCCGTTACCACCGTGGAGCCGACCAAGGCACCACTCGAGTTGAACACGTCCACCCGGTACGAGGTAGCGTTCAGGACCACGGTCCACGTGAACAGAACTCCCGGATTACCGTTGCACGTCGAGCTGCTGGGAATCGTGGCCCCATTCGGCGGGCTCACCAGGAACGGCTTCTCCACGGTCATGGTGAATGTGGAGAAGCTGCTCCAGAACACCTGGGAGTTCATGTGTGCCCCCACCCGCCACCGGTACTGGAGGGCGAGCTCCGGCCGGCACACCACGGTCTCCGTGGTCTGGCTCGCGGTGAGCGTCCGGCTCAGGAACAGGGCGCCGTCCGAGGCCCGGTACACCTCCAACGTGTAGTTCGTGGCGTTCGGGACGTCCGTCCAGTCGAAGTTCACCCGCCCGTTGTCCGGCGCCAGACACTCGATCGTCGCCCCGTCCGGCGGGGACAGGAGCTGCAGTGGAGTGACCCCGGGTGCGCCCGTAATGCTGAAGGTCCACACCGGGCTCTGGACCGGAGGACTTGGGAAGTTCTTCACGGCCGTAACCTGCCACCGATACGTATCGCCGCAAAAGAGCTCTACCTCCGTACTGGTGCCGGTCAAGTTCGCCGTACCCGCCACCTCACCCCGCCCGTTCCAAACCACCAAGTTGTAGGAGGCTGCGTCCCGCACCACTGTCCAAGCAAAGCGCACTTTGGTCTTGGGTGCCGTGATGCAGTTCACCGCGTCCCCGTTCGCAGGCGTGATCAAGCTAAAGGTCTCCGCCCCGAGCGTGAACTGGCGCCTGGGAGTCCAGTAGCTGGTTCCACCCGGATTCGCCGCCACCTGCCAGGAATACGAGGCCCCGCAGGGAAGCTGCAGGTCAATGGTTGTGGTCGCAACAGTTCGGGTGAGGAACTGATTGCCCGACCCGTCGTAAATCACAATCGTGTAGCTACGGGCGGCCGCCACGGGAGTCCAGCTGAACCGTACCAGGCCCGCGTCCGCGGACGAGCAGCTGATGACCGCGTTGTCCTCCGGGGCCAGCAGCCGCAGTCCCAGGGACTGCTCGCAGGCCGCGAGCACCAACACGGCCACCACCACCAGGCTTATCCCCTGCAGGATCTTCCGCATCGTCCACCACTCCCTCACTCAGCGCTCCATCCGCTCATCGTCCGTCCGCTATGGCGCCGGCTGAGGCGAGGGGCTGGGAGCCGGCGTCGGCGGGGCCAGCACCCTCGGCAGTCGCCGGGGGGTGATGATGAACACGATCTCCGTGTTGACCTGCTCGGTCCGCTCACTCCGGAAGAGCGACCCGATCACCGGGATGTCTCCCAGCACGGGTACTTTCACCACCCGCCGCCGCTCCTCGTTCTGGATGAGGCCCGCGAGCACAACGGGACTCCCTTCCTGCACCCGCAGGGTGGTGGCCGCCTGTCGGGTACGGATGTGCACCAGTTGCGGGGTGGGCGGAGCGGCGAGCGAGCTCACATCCGTGAGGATCCGCAGCGTGATGTCCCCTTCCGGATTGATCTTCGGGGTGATGTTGAGACGGACGCCTACTTCAATGGTGCGGGTAACCGCGATGGCCTGGCCTTGAGGGCCCGTGCCGGGCAGGGTGATCTCGATCCGATCGCCCACCAGAACCGTGGCTGGCTGCCCGTCCCGGGTCACCACCCGGGGGTTCGCCATCACCCGGGCCCGGTTCTGCTCCAGGAGGAGCCGGAGAACGGCCTGGAAGTTCAGAGGGCCTCGGGTGATGGGGTTGAAGAGGATCTGGCCTGGGTTGGGCTCAAGCTCGGCGAAGGGCAAGGTCAGGATGTTGCTCCACTCCACCCCCAGGTCCTTGAGGTCGCTCAGGTTGATGTCCAGCACGCTGGCCTCGATGAGGAGCTGGTCCCCCGGCACGTCAATCTGGGCCAGGAGATCTTGAATGAGCCGGTGCTGCTCCTCCGTCGCGGTCACCACGATGGCGTTCTGTCGGTAGTCGAAAGTCACGTCCTCCGCCCGGAGGCCCGCGTGCTGGCGGACCATGGCCACCAGCGCGGCGCCGGGATCCGGTGGTCCGATGGGGACTAGAATCCGCTCCGCCTCCGCCCCTGCCCGCGGCCGCTCGTCCACGAAGATCCACTGAAGCCGGTACACCCGGGTGACCCGGGTTGGGGGTGGGGGGCTCGGCGGCGGCGGGGTCGGCTGCGCTTCCGGGATGTCCAGCCGCCGGATGATCTCCCACACCCGGGCCTGGTCCGACCGGGAGGCCACCACGAGGAGGCTATTGGTGGCCCGATCCACCGTCACCTGCGTGCGGACAACGACCGGCGTGGGCGCGGGCGTAGGTGTGGGCGGAGGCGTGGGACCCACCTGCACAATGGTGGGCGCGGGCGGGGCCAGCCGTTCTCCGAACAGAAGCGGGGTAACGACCCGCGCCACATCCTCCGCGCGCGCGTATCGCAACCGGTAGTGGCACACCACCGCCGCCTCCGGCGGCACCTGGTCGGCGGGCACTACGAGCACGTTCCGGTCCACGAGGACGTACGCTAATCCCAGGGGCCGGGTGACGAGATCCAAGGCCTCCCGCAGGGTTACGTTCAGCAGCCGGATGGTCAACCGCCGCTCCCCGGCCTCCGGGCTCACCACGATGTTCACACCCGTGAGGCGGGCAATGGCGGTGAGGATCACCGCCAGCCGTTCATTGAGGAAGGAGAGGGTAAAGCGCCGCTGGTTCGGGACCTGAGGCCCCGGCCTCGGCTGGAGGTCGTCGAAGCACTCCCGGGTAGGACCGGGCGGTGGCGTGGGGGCCGGAGCGGAGGGAGCCTGCGCCCGGCGCGGAGCCTGGGCTTGAGGACTTCCGGTGGTGCCCGTCAGGGTTGCGCCGGGGAGCACCACCGCAAGCCTTCTCCCTCCCGATTCCCGCACCAGCTGAACCGGCCTATGCTCCCGGAGGTCCACCACGAGCCGCACCACGCCGCTTCCCTGTTCTCCCAGCCGAACCTCTCGGATCGCGCCATCTCCCGGGATCCGGCGGGAACCGCCGGCCAGCTGCACGCCCACGAGGTCCACGACCACCAGGGTCGCGGGCTTTCCGGCCCACGAGACCTCCCGAAAGGTGAAGGGGCCGTCCGCAATCACCTCCACCCGCACCGCGCCATTTGTCTGGCCAATCCGCACGCCCCGGATGACGTGCAGGACGGGCTGGCGGACAGGTTCCCCGAAGGCCACCACCACCCCCTTCCGATCCTGTGCGAGCCGCACCTGTACCACCCGGGGCTCCCGGAGCTCGATGGCAAGGCGCACCGTGGTAGCGTCCTGCTGGTTGATGCGGGCTCGGACGATGGACGGATGCCGGAGCGGCAGATCGCCCGCCGGAACCGCCAGGGTGGCCTCCTGGATGTCCAGAACCACAAGTCCCGCGGGTTTGCCTGCCCAGTCCACCAGCCGGTACTGCACGGGCCCGCTGGCCCGGATCGTCAGTTCCAGGCTCCCCTCCGTTCCCTTCAGGGATACCTCCGTCACCTGCACGGGCGGAGCAGCAGGGATCACGGTTCCCGCAAGCCCCAGGACCAGGGTAAGCGTGAGCGCGAGGGCGGATGTGCGTTGCGTCATGGTGCTTCGACCTCCCTCAGGTGGAACACGTGCTCGAAGGTGCCGCGCTGGACCCGCACGAACTCCGGTTCGACCGCCACGATTCGAAATCCTTCGACGACGTCACCCACCCGCGCGAAGTAGATCCGATCCCTCGCCTGCAGAACCGCAAGCCGCACGCCGCCCTGGATGACCGTGCCCGTGGCCCGGAAGGGGACCTGAGGCTGCGGGGTGGGTACAGGACCCAGCGGGGGAGCCTGCCCCGGCCTCGGTCCCTCCCCCGGGAAGAAGGGCGGCGGCGCAGGAGGAAGCGGAGGGGGCGCGGGCCGCGTGGCCGTCCTCGGCGCGGGCGTGGCAACCTGGGGGACGATCAGGGGGTTGAAGGGGTTGGGGCGGCCCACGGGCCGTGCGGGGAGCGCCACCCGGATGGAAGACGGGGTAGGAGAGGGACTCGGGGCCGCGGTGGGAGTGGCCTCTGGCGCGGGGGTAGCGGCCACGGGAGGCGGGGTGAAGGGCGGAAGGGCCTGCGGCCGCTGCCGGGCCGAAATCCTTGTGTACGCCACGTAGCCCAGCAGGACCACCAGGACCGCCGCGAGATAGGGCAACAGACGGCTCTGCTGCTCTCCCTGGCCGGGCGCGATCACGGCTTCGCCTCCGTCTCGGGGAGGACGTAGGTAGTGGCGCGCACGGAGAGCTGCAGAACAGGAGCCTGCCCGGGCCGCGGCTGCTCCGCGGGGCTCAGGCGCACCTCGGAGAGCACCAGGAGCCGCGGGAAGTTCTGCAGCCGCTGTAGGAAATCCACCAGGGCCTCGTAGTCCCCTCGGGCGCCCAGCTCCACGGAGAACTGTTGGTAGGAGGGTGCCTGGGGTTCCTGCGGGCGCTGCCCTCCGGGCCGCGGGCCGGGCGGTGGCGTCGGCGCCGCGAGCGGTCCGGGGCGGATCAGGGTAATCCGGGCCCGGGACTGCCGCACGGTCTGCTCCAGCTGCACCAGCAGCGTCGGGATCTCCCGGGCAGGCGGGAGCTTCGCCTCCAACTCTGCGAGCCTCCCCCGCACCTCGTTGAACTCCCGCTCCACCTCCGGCCGGGAAGCTACGAGGGCGCTCAGGCGCTGCTGCTCCGCGGTGACCTTTTGGACCTCTCCCTCCAGCCGCCGCAGCTCAGCGCTCCGGGGCAGGTACACGAGGTAGTAGAACCCCACGAGGATCCCAAGCGACGCCGCCACCAGGAGAAGAACCTGCTCCCGAGGCCGCAGGGTCACTGCGTCTCTCCTCCCGGCAGCGTGGGCGGCGGGCCTCCTGAGAGGGCGCCCGTGAGGGTGAACCGCAGCACGTCCTGCGTGCCGATGCGCTGGAGCTCGCTCACCTGGAGGTCCATGTTCTCGAAGTGTGGGGTCCGCTCCAGGTTCACCAGGAAGAGGGCGATGGACTCGTTGTCCCGGGCCGTGACCCCCTCGATCTGCACCGCCCGGCCTCCCTGAACCGCGAACAGGGTGATCCAGGAATCCTGCGGGATGGAGAGGCTGAGGTCCAGGATGGCCTCCGCGGCGGGAATCTGGGAGGCGAAGAACTGCCGGACGAGGGCTTCCCGCCGGCGCAGCCCCTCCACCACCCGGCGCATCCGCTCCACCTCCTGCGCTTCAGGCCGCAGCCGGTCCACTTCCGCCCGCAGCCGCGCCAGCTGTGCCCGGCCCGAGGCCACCCGCATCTGCATCACCACCGCCACCACCGCTCCGACCAGCACCAGGGCCGCGAGAACCCCGACGCCTACCATCACGGGCGTGACGCGCCGCCGCCTCCGCTCGGGAGCCAGCAGGTTGATGCGGATGCTCATTCCTCCAACCCCCTCAGGGCAAGCCCTGTAGCCGCCGCGAAGGCCGGACCCGTATCCTGGATCGGCCGCTCCGTGGGGTAGTACCGGAACACATCCCCCACCTCTACCGGGAGACCCAGTTCATCCGCGAAGAAGGTCGCAAGGTTCGGGATCCGGGCGGTCCCGCCCGCCAGCAACACCTTCCGGATCTCCCGGCCGCCCGACCGCGTCAGGAAGAACTCCGCGCTCCGCCGCAGCTCCGTCACGATGTCCGCGAGAACCGGGGAGATGGCCTCGCTCACCCGCGCAGCGGTGGGGTCCTCCATGGGCAGGGCCCCCACAGGTGCTACGGCCTTCTCCTCCTTCACGATCTCCGCGGCATCCGGCTCCAGGTCCAGGGCTGCGGCGACGGCCCGGGTGAGGGTGTTGCCCCCCGTCACCAGGGTGCGGGAGAGGTGGAGGCGATCGCCCTGGACGATGACGATCTCCGTGGTGTCCGCGCCGATGTCCGCCACAAGAACCGGCCCCTCCTTCGCCTCCTGCCGGAAGACCCGGGCCAGGGCGAAGGTGGTGACCTCCAACACCTCTGCTCCCAAGCCCGCCAGCTGCAGGGCCCGTACAAGGCCGTCCACCACGCCGGCCCGGGCAGCCGCGAAGAGCACGCTGAGTTGCTTGCGGGTACCCTCCTCAATCTCCTCCACCACCTGGTGGTCCACCCGCAGGTCTTCCCCGGCCACGGGCAGGTAGCGCTCCGCCTCGAACCGGACCGCGCTGCGGAGCTCTTCCTCCGGCATCTGGGGAACCTGGATCTCCCGAACCACCGCGGCCCGGCTCCCGAGGGCCGTAACCACCCGGCGGTGGCGGATTCCGGCCTCCTCGAGAGCTGTGCGGACGGCCGCGCCCAACTTCTGGGGGTCCACCACCGCCCCCTCCAGCAGCGACCCCACGGGAGTGCGGACACTGCCGAGGCGCGCGATCCGGTAGCCGTCCCGCCCCCGCATCAGCTCCACCACCTTGATGGCGGCGGCCCCGATGTCCAGCCCTACGGGAGTGCGTGCCATAGCTCCCCTGATCTGCCGCGGCGCATGCTACGTCCTTGCCCCTTCCCTGCGCGGACGGCCCCGTGTACCTGAGGGGTTCGGTTCGACGGGTTCCAAAAAATTCCTGCAGGGTCTGAGGCCCGATTCCCGGGACATCCCTCAGAACCCGATCTCCCGCCACTGGGTAACCACCACCGCGGACCCGCCCGGCGCGGCCAGGAAGCGATCGAGGGTGATGGGCAGGTAGCGCCGCAGGTCCGGGACCTGGTAGAGGTCCACGTTCTGCTCGAACACCAGCAGCCTGGAGATCACCGAGCCATAGAGCTGCAGGTTCTTCTGCATGGTGAGATCGCACCGCTCGGGCGGCAGGTTCGCAGTGCAGCCGCTGACCACCACCAGGTTGATCTCCTGGTTTGCGAGGTTTCCACTGAGCCCGAACCGCACCCGGCCATGAACCAGCACCCCGAGAAGGTCCCGGGACGGGAAGGTGGTATCCGGGTAGAAGAGGCCGCGGGCGGCTGGCCTCTGTGCCCGCATCATTTCCTGCACGTCGAAGCCGTAGGCAGGTGACCCATTGCCAGGATGGCAGGATGTGCCGGCCTCACAGGCGATCACGAGCAGGGAGGCATCATCGGGGCGACAGGGATCTGAATCCCTTCTAGTTGGATCACAGGACTGGGTCGGATCGTTGTCCACCCGATAGTCCACGTCCCGGAGTACCGAGACGCTTCCCGGAACGTAGATCACCTGTCGGGCGCCCAGATAGAGCCTCGAGGAACCATCGTAGTACGCCGCGCAGTCCTGCAGGACCACGTTGAGGGAAGCGGTCTGTGGGTGTGCCCGGCACGCCGTGTCCCGGTCACGCTTCGGGATCCGCCACGCGGTCGAGCCCAACCGAAGATCGGCAGACAGGGTTTCCGTCCACGAGCCGCCGGTCCAGGTATACAGGCGCATCCGGGCCCACCCCCCGGAAATGTCCAGGGAGTTCGTGTAAGCCTGCCATAGGCCGGGGAAGTTCTGATCGCATCCGGCTTGGTCGCCAGCACCTTTCACGCACGCGATCGCCTGCTGTACGTTCGCCAGCCGGATGTCCGGTACCACCTTATCCTGCAACAGCTTGTACACCTCCATGGCTCCGCCCCGGTTGATGCGCTCCCCCCGATATATGCACGCCCAGCATGGGCCTATTGGCGGTCCCGATCTGAGCGTTGCCCTGGAGGATCAGGTTGCCGCACACGAAGGTCTGGTTGTCGTACACGGGGTCGTTCTCCCGATCACCATCGGATACCGGCCGGTCGTTCAGCTGCTGGGAGTTTCCTTTGAACTCCCAGTCCCCGCGCACGTACACGGACCCGTGGATCCGGAAGGTCCCGTTCCCGACACGGGTGGCGTCTACCCGGAGGGCGGAGTACGAGACGAAGTCCGCGGGCGTCACGCGGCTCACGGTGAACGCAAACCCTCGGGTGGCCCGGCCCACCCGGCCCACCGCCCGCAGCCGGATCTGGTTTGAGCCCGGGACCTCCAGCACAGCAACCGTGTATCGGCCAAAGCTCTCCTCTGGCGGCAGAGGTACAGGCGAGGCTGCAGGTCCCGTCACCGTCCGGGCCGCGCACACGGGTTCGGAGATCCCGCCCGGAGGGCTCGTGGCGCTCACCGCCACCGCTCCGTACCTCGGATAGGGGACGTCCCGCATGCACTCGCCCGCCAGTAGGTCGAAGAGCGCTCCGTCCGGGCACCGCCCCACCGCGTCCTGACCGCCCGGGTCTGCTGCGGCCCAGTCCCCGTCCAGGCGCAAGGAAGCCAGGGCCCGGGCCGCGGCCGCGTCCGCCACGAGGAACGCCCGGGCGGAGTCCTCCGCGGTCTGCGCGGTGAAGGTCTCCGTGATGGCCGCGGTCACCAGGGCCGCGGTGAGCAGCAGCAGCACCAAGATGGTGAGGAGGGCGACGACGAGGGCCATGCCGTGCTCCGTCCGCACCTGTCTGGCAAGCCTTTCCCCCAGGGGCCCATCTCCCCTCACGGCAGCACCTCCAGCCTCCGCGTGGCCTGACTCGCCACCACCAGCCTCTCTCCCAGCCGCGGGCTCCACACCCGCACCTGAACCTTCACGCGGAAGATGTCCGCCAGCTTATCGGACCGAACCGAACCGGAGCAGGTTTCCTGGCCGGCGATCACGGTGAGGGTCTGGTCCGGGGCCAGCTGATCGTCCAGATCGTAATAGCAGAAATTGAGGTCGGTGACCGTGACCTCCCCCACCTCCTCCGCGGGGGTGAGGGCCCGCAACACGTCGCCATCGCTTCCCGTCATACGCTCCACGAGGCGGTTGCCGTCCAGGGTGTACTCCAGGCGCTCGAAGGGGCCACACACCCCGCCCGGGAGTACGTCCGCGAGGAAGGCGAATTTCGTGGGCGTGGCCTCCTTGTAAAAGGGAAGGCAGGTCGCGTGCTGGCGGTCGTATCCCTGGCCCGCCAGGCGGATCCGCCGGATCATCCAGTCCAAGGACGCCCGCCCCGCCTGCTGGATCCCTACCCGGTGCTGGCCCACGGTCCAGGTCCGGGCCATCCCGCTCGTGGCCGTGAAGAGGGTACCCAGCACCACCGCCAGCGTCACCACCGCCAACAGGAGCTCCACCAGTGTTAAGCCCCGCTCGTCCCTGCAGATCCTCATCGCCGCACCACGCTCGTCGCCCCCTCCACGAAGGGGACGGCATCCCCCTCTTCCCGGTACAGCCGCACCCGGGCCCGCATCACCGCGATCATGCAGTTGCCCGGGCACCCCTCCAACCCCTCCACCTCCAGGATCACCTCGGCCTTCTCAAAACCCACGGGCAGAACGCTCTCCCCCGGTTCCTTCCTGGCTCGGGTGATGGTGCGCTGGACCGATGCGCCCGACCGAACCCAGTCCCCGGTCGGGCTCAGATAGTTTTGCACGAGATACCCGTAGCCGCGGGAGCGCAGGTAATCGAGTTCTCCCTGCAGCCACTGCAGGGCCACCGTCTTCGCCCGTGCGGGCCGTTCCGCCTGCTCGGTGCGGGCCGAGCCGATCTGGGCCACGGCCCGGGTCACCAGCTGCACGCTCGCCAGCATCACCACCGCCACGAGCGTGAGGGCCACCACCACCTCCAACAGAGAAAGGCCACCTTCACCAGTTACCTTTCGCATCTTCCTCCTTCACGGACACGCCTCTCCCGGAGACGGCACCGTCACCAGTCCCGCCGTGTTCACGCACACAGACCGGGTGTGCCCCCCGCCCCGTACCGTAACCTGGAAGGCGGTGCAGCTCTGCCCCGCACAGGTGGGGTACACGAGACCGGAGGGCACAAAGGCCAGGGCATCGCGCGGGCGGTGGTCCACGGTCACCCCCGCGGGATACTCCTGGGAATTCAAGAGGACCCCATAGGCCCGGAGCCCCGCGGCATCGGGGTTGGTGCAGTCGAAGGAGGCATCCTGAGGCACCACGTACACCCCCACCCGGCGTTCCTCGAACGCCACGCCCACGCACCGAGCCTCCGCACTCTTGGCCACCGCGGCCTGCTGGGCCACCCGCACGTCCGCGGCGATCTCCCGGACGGTGTTCTGCACTCGACGCTCCATCAGCACCCGCTGGTAGGCGGGAAACGCCAGACCCAGGAGGGCCGCCAGGATCACCACCACGAAGACCACCTCGAGGGTGGTGAACCCGGCTTGCCTGTCCCTCCGCCGTACCACACCCCCCCTCATTCTCCGCCCTCCACCCGCACGTGGAGCAAAACATGTGCCACCTTTTCAACCGGTGGATGTCCAAATCATCATAACCATTATTGAAACCATGGTGCCAAGTTTGATCCTCCTGGTGTTCCGGGCCACGGGCCAAGCGCATTTCACCTGGCGGGATTTTTGGGTTACCGCGGCCTGGACCGCGCAAGCCCACGGGTTTCTCCTCCTCTCTCAGTACACCGGGGATATGATCGCCTGGTCCGCTCCTGGGACCCGCACTTCGTCTACGTTCCCCTCCTGTTTGCCGTGGCCCTGCTCGGCCGGTACATCGCCCTGGTCCCGGAGACCCGAACCACCCTGATGGTGGGCTGGTTCATCGCCCTGGCTTTCGCCGCGGGGTACGGATCCTTCTGGCCCCTGCTGGGCCTCACGGGGCTGATGGGGGTCGCCTACCTCGCGGCCGTGGTGGGGCCCCCGCCCTGGGAGGGGCTACGCGGGACCGGGATCCAGCCAGCGGCGGAAGTGATGCAGGCGCTGATGCTCGTGGCCGCGGGTGGGATCATGAGCGCCACCCTGGACCGGATGCGTCGACAGCGAGAGCGGAACCGGGCCCTACGCCAGGAGCTCGGCCGGCTCAACCGGGTCCTGGCAGAGATGGCCATGACGGACCCCCTCACAGGCCTTTACAACCGCCGCTACCTGGAGGCGGTAATGGTCCAGGAGTGCGCCCGGGCTGCCCGATCGGGACACCGGTTCGCCGTGGCCCTGGTGGACCTCGACAATTTCAAGGCCTACAACGGCGCCTACGGACATCCCGCGGGGGACGACCTGCTCCGGGAAGTGGCCCGGGCCATGCGGGCAGGCCTGCGGGCCGGGGACGTGGTGGCCCGGTACGGGGGGAGGAGTTCGCGGTGGTGCTCTACGACATGGACCTGGTCCAGGCGCGCCGGGTGCTGGAGGGGCTGCGGCGGCGCATCGAGCAGGCCACGGCAGAACCCCTCACCGCCAGCGTAGGGGTTGCCCTGTGCCCGGACCACGGCACGGATCCCAAGGTGCTCTTACAGCTCGCGGACGAGGCCCTTTACCGGGCCAAGGCCCTGGGGAAGAACCGGATGGAACTGGTGGGTTAGGGGTCCGCCGTCCCGGGGTCCGGAGCCTGCCGCGCCCGCCACCGATCCGCCACCCGGAGGAAGGCCTCCACGCAGCGGGGATCGAACTGGGAGCCGGCCATGGCCCGGATGTGCGCCACCGCTGCCTCGTGGGTCCAAGCTCTCCGGTACGGACGCTCGGAGGTGAGGGCGTCGTAGACGTCCGCCACCGCGAGGACGCGGGCCGAAAGGGGGATCCGCTCGCCCGCCAGGTCCGCGGGATATCCGCGGCCATCGTACCACTCGTGGTGGTGCAGGATGGCAGGGAGTTCACCCCAGAGCGAGGGAATCCGACGTACGATGTCGTAGCCGATCTGGGGATGCTGTCGCACCAGGGTGTACTCCTCTTCCGTAAGCGGTCCCGGCTTGTAGAGGATGCGATCGGGGATGGCGATCTTGCCGATGTCGTGGATCCGACCCGCCCTGGTCAAAGAGCGGATCTCTTCCGGAGGAAGACGCATGGCCTCTCCAAGGAGCACCGCGAGTTGAGCCACCCGTGCGGAGTGGCCGTGCGTGTAGGGATCCCGGGCCTCCAGGGCAGCCACCAGGGCAAACACCGCCTCGCTGTAGCCGGACTCGATGCGGTCGATGAGGTCCCCCGCGAACAGCACCTCCAGAGGAACACGAGGCCTACTGCGAGGGCCCCGTGGGCAGGTAACCCCGCGGTCCGGTAGTCCCGGTAGTACCGCCACGCGGCGGCCCCGAACAGCAGGACCACGAGACCGCCCAGGAAATCGAACCGCGGGCTAGGGGAGGGCGCGGAGGCGTAGGGCATCCCGTAGCCCCCGTACGCCTCCGGAGCTGCATGGGAGTGGCCAGCCAAGGACGCAGCTCCGCCAGCAACGGCCCCGCCCCGAAGGCCAGGATCCCCACCCCGAAGAGGGCGAGCACCACCCGCCGGCTCCGGGGGAGGCGGGCGCTCCAGGTACTCCCCCAGGGGACCGCGCTCAGGGCGAAGGTGAGGGCGCCACCGAACAGGCTGAGGCGCGCGGCCCTCCCTACGGTGGCGTTGGGTCCCACGAGCACGTGCGGGGTGGCAAGGGCGTGGACCAGGAAAAATCCAGAGATGCTCAGAAACGCCAACCCCAACCACAGGGCCCGCACATCCGCCACCCTCCGGGACATCCCAGGCGGGGTGCGCGGCCAGGGCGAGGACGGCTGCCAGGGGACCTCCAAGCAGGACCACCACGAGCCCCCTCCGGGCGACCCCCCGGAAGTCCTCCCCGGACACCGAAACCCGGTCCAGCCACGCCTCCACGGCACATCCGCCTTCCCACCTGCAGGGGGGGACGGCAAGAAGCGTGCCAGGATCCCTACGCCCTAGGGCCGAACACCACCAGGAACATGGGGCTGTAGCCGGAAGCGGCCGGCAGGAGGAATTCCGTGACCTCGTCGTCGTAGAAGGTGAGAGCCGTGGCCCGCAGGCCCAGGGCGTGGGCCAGGAGGTAAACCTTCCCTCCCCGGACCCCGCCCTCCAGCTGCGCAGCCCGATATCCCCTGGCTCCCAGGGACCCCAGGACCTGATCCAGCCGCGTCATCCAGAACACCGCCACCGCCGCCGACCCCGCCGCGGGCTGCTCCAGGGCCAGGTAGCTGGCCTCCTCCCGGAACTCCCCTGCCCGAAGGAGCTCTAAGGCCCCTCGATCCCGATGGAACACGTACGTACCCTGTGGGAGTGCTTCCACTGCGTGCACGATCAGGAAGGGAACGACAAGGGAGGTATCGTCCGAGACGAAATCCGCGGGAATGGCTCCCGTAGCCCGCAGGAGGATCTCCGAGAAAGCCTCGAAGGGAATCGCCGTCCTCCCGAACCGACGGGTGGATCGCCTCCGGAGGATCACGTCTTCCACGGGGATCCTCGGCAGCTGGTCCGGAGGCATGCGGCGAAGGGGGTAGAGGGTTCCGGACACCTCTCCGCGCCGGACGTCAACCTGGAAGTCGCGCCAGGTCCGCACTTCCTCCGGACTCCTGAACGAGGAGGCCGCGTGGGCGGCGAGGAGGAGGGGCTCTCTGATCTCCCGGCGCAGGATGGGCTCTGTGGCGTAGTCCAGGGGTCCTACGGGGGGCGACGGCGAAGGGGGATCTCCGCTCCCCAGGGCCACCAGGGCCACGGGGAGCTCCCGGTCCGGATCCAGATCCAAAAGCCGCGCGACCTCCCGATCCACGAACCCAACAAGCACCCGCGCGGGGATTTCATGGGCGGCCGACATCGCGAGGAGGTTGCTGAGCAGGGTGCCCGCGTCCCAGAAGACGTGCCGGTAGGCCCGGGCCCGGTACTTCCAGGCATTCCGCTGCCACATGCTGGTCACGATCAGCGCCGCCGCACACCGCTCCACCCTCTCCTCCCCTCCCGCGGCCCGGGCCAGGAGGGCTCGGTAGTCCCCCGTGCGCAGTCGGTGCAGCCCGTGGTCGTGCGGCCCGTAGTGGTACACGCCCGCGGGAAGCCCCACCAGGTCCGCGCACACCACATAGACCTCGAGGTGGTAGAGGGCCCCGGTACAGGGAGCGGCCCGGAAGGCGATCTCGCCGCCCGGGTAGCGGCGGGTGCGCAGGATCCCCGCAGAGTAATGCAGCAGGGCCGTCAGGGTGCGGAGATCGAGGCTCCCCCTCCCCTCGCTCCCGGGCGAGGCCACTGCCTCCACCGCGGCAAGGCCGCCCCTTGGGAGGTCCCGGGGAAGCGGAAGCAGGTCCGGTCCCCGGTAGCGCTTCCGCAGGCGGGGCTCGTTGGACCAGTCCAACCCTCCCGGAGCGCTCCGCACGCTCCAGTAGGAGTGCTTGGTGGCCTCGTGGTAGGCCAGCAGCTCCTTGGCCCCGTTGCGCATGATCCCTTCTTCCTTCATTCTGCGTAAGGGGTAACTCTTCCCCCGAAGTCGGCCACCAGGAGGCGGATCATGCCTCAGGACACGTTCCGGTTGGGACTCACATTTGACGACGTGCTGTTGGTGCCCAAGCGCAGCGGCGTGGCCTCCCGCGCGGAGGTGAGCACCCGCACCCGCCTGTGCCGGGGGATCGAGATGGAGATCCCCATCGTGAGCGCCAACATGGACTCCGTCACGGAGAGCGAGATGGCCATCGCCATGGCCCGGGTGGGTGGGATCGGTATCATCCACCGGTTCCTGCCCATCGAGCAGCAGGCCGCGGAGGTGCGGCGGGTGAAACGGGCCGAAAGCGTGGTCATCGACCGCCCCTATACCTTCCGGCCACACCAGACCCTGCGGGAGGCGGTGGCCTTCATGGAGGAGCACGGGTCCGCGGGACTGCTGGTGGTGGACGAGGAGGGAAGGCTCCTGGGGCTCGTGACCGCCCGCGACCTCCTCTTCGAAGAGGACCTGGACCAGCCCATCACCCGCGTGATGACTCCGCGGGAGCGGCTGGTGACCGCGCCACCTGAGGTGACGATTGAGGAGGCCAAGGAGATCCTGCACCGGCACCGGGTGGAGAAGCTGCCGCTCGTGGACAGGCAGGGCAGGCTCCGGGGCCTCATCACCCAGCGGGACATCCAGAGCCGGATGCGCTACCCCCAGGCCACGAAGGACAATAAGGGCCGTCTGCGGGTGGGTGCAGCGGTGGGCATCCGGGGGGATTACCTCGAGCGGGCCGCGGCCCTGGCGGCCGAGGACGTCGATGTGCTCGTGGTAGACGTGGCCCACGGACACAGCGAGGGCGTGCTCCGGGCCCTGGAGCGGCTCCGGGAGGAGTTTCCGGGGATCCCCCTCATCGCGGGCAACGTGGCCACCGCGGAAGGAGCCCGGGACCTCATCCTGGCAGGCGCGGATGCGGTGAAAGTAGGGGTGGGGCCCGGCAGCACCTGCACCACCCGCATCGTCACGGGCGCGGGCGTACCGCAGCTCACCGCCATCCTGGACGCGGCCCGGGTGGCCCGGGAGTACGACGTGCCCGTGATCGCGGACGGCGGCATCCGGAACTCCGGGGACATCACCAAGGCCCTGGCCGCGGGTGCGCATACCGTAATGCTCGGCAACCTCCTCGCGGGCACGGAGGAGAGCCCCGGGGCGCTGGTGGTGCAGGGAGGGCAACAGTACAAGCTCTTCCGCGGGATGGCGAGCCTGTGGGCCACGGCCCGTAGGCGATCCCTGGACCACCCCGTGGAGGAGGAGGAGCTGAGCCAGATCGTGGCGGAGGGGATCGAAGCCCGGGTGCCCTACCGGGGCAAGGTGGCGGACGTGGTCGCGCAGCTCCTCGGCGGGCTGCGCGGCGGGATGAGCTATTGCGGGGCCCGGACCATCGAGGAGCTGCAGCGAAACGCGGAGTTCATCCGGATCACCCCCGCGGGTCTGCGGGAGAGCTACCCGCACGACGTGGAGCCCATGTAGCCCATGCGACGGCGCGGTGCCCTGGGCCTCGGTTCCCTCGCCCTTCTCCTCGCGGCATTCTTCCTGTGGCAGCAGCGCCCCTCCACCTCCCTCTGCCCCCACCCGCCGCGTCCGGAGGCGGTCCTGGAAGCCACCGTGCGGCACGCGGTGGACGGGGATACGGTGGAGGTGGAGGTCCACGGGAATCTGGAGCGCATCCGGCTCATCGGGGTGGACACCCCGGAGATGCGGGATCCCCGCCCGTCCATCCGGGAGGTGGCGCGTCTCGCGGCCCAGTTCACCCGCGGTCGGCTCGTGGGGCGTCGGGTGGGTTTGGAGCTGGACGTGGAGCCACGGGACCGCTACAGGAGACTCCTGGGCTATGTGTGGCTCGGGGGGCGTCTGTTCAACCTGGAGCTGCTGGAATCCGGGTACGCGCGGCTGTACACCGTACCGCCCAACGTCCGGTACGTGGAGTGGTTCCGAACCTGCCAGCGCCTGGCGCGGGAGGCCCGGAGGGGCCTGTGGGCGCAGTAGGTCAGGGCAGGCGGTGGAGCTGGAGCATGGAGATGGCCACGGAGCCTGCGAGGAGGACGGCGGCCGCGGCCGCCGCGAGGGCGGTGACCTCTGTGGGTCGCTTCTCCCACCCGATCACCCGGCCCAGGGTACGGTAAACGCGCCGCAGCTCCGAGGCGGTGGAAGCGTGGTGATAGGTGCCGTCCGTGATGGCCGCGATCTCCTTGAGCGTCTCCTCATCGAGGCGCACCCAGATCATGCGGCCGCCGAGGTTCAGGAAGGTGCCCTCGGGAGTCCCTACCCCCACCGTGAACACCTTTACCTGGAGATCCCGGGCGATGCGGGCCGCGTCCAGGGGCGGGACGCCCCGGTTGCTCTGTCCGTCGCTCATGAGCACCACGGTACCGGGGGGGAGCTTGCCCTGAGGGGCTCGGGGGGGAGTGGAGAGGTCCTGGGGTCGCTCCCGCCCCGGGAGGGCGTAGACGGCCTCCAACAGCCCGTCCCCGATAGCGGTGGCGAACTCCGCCACGAGCCCCTCGATGGCGCGGATCACCCGCTCGTGGTCCGTGGTGGGCGGCACCAGGAGGGAGGCGTACGAGCTGAAGGTCACAAGCCCCACCCGGGCGTCCCGGGGCATGGCCCGCACGAACTCCACCGCCGCCCGCTTGGTGGCCTCCAGGCGGTTCGGCGGGATGTCCTCCGCCAGCATGCTGCGGCTCACGTCCAGGGAGAGCACCACGTACACGTTGCTGGCGGGGACCGGAAGCGGCGCCACGGGCCGGGCAAGCGCCATCAGGGCCGCCGCGAGGGCGCTGCCGAACAGGATCGCGCCCAGGTGCTGCCACCAGCGCCTTCCCCGGGCCGCGGCGGTCAGGAGGGTCGCGGCGTCCGGATGCATGACCGCCCGAGCGCTTCGCCGCCGCAGTAGCCCCCGGTATCCCCAGGTCAAGAGGGGAAGCAGAAACAGGCTCACCAGGGCCGCGGGCCACTGGAAGCTCACGGGAGCCTCCGATGCCACGCGAGGGAGAGCGCTCCCCCTGCCATCATGGCGAGCGCTCCGGCCGCGGCGAAGAGGACCGAAAGCTCCATACGCTGCCGCTCCCATCCGAAGGACCGGCCCAGCTCCCGGTACACCCGCCGCAGGTCCTCACTGGTGGGAGGGTAGAAGTACCGGCCGCCCGTGATCGCCGCGATCTGCTGCAGCCCCGTGGGGTCGAAGGGGATGAAGACCAGCTGGCCGTCCACCGTCTGAACACTGCCCTGCGGGGTTCCTACCCCCACCGTGTAGATCTTCACCTCGAACCGCCGGGCCACCTGGGCCGCCTGGAAGGGATCCACACCGAGGTTGCTCACACCGTCTGAGATCAGAAGGATGGCGCCGGGCGGAAGAGGCTCCTGGGTGGGCGCGGGCGTGGGAGGCGGAATCGGGAGCATCCCCGGCTGCCCTGTGAGGAGCTCCTGCCCCGCCTGTTCCCGGCCAGGGAGGGCTCGCACCGCGGTGAGGATGGCTGAGCCGATGGAGGTGGCCTGGGTGGGCTGCAGGCGTTCTAAGGCCTCCAGCACGTCCTGATGCTGGGTGGTGGGCCGCACCAGCACCTGTGCGTAGTCGCTGAAGGACACGAGTCCCACCTTGGCGCTGCGGGGTACAGTCCGCAGGAATTCCCGGGCCACCTGCTTGGCGACTTCCAGGCGGCTGGGCGGGAGGTCGGTGGCCACCATGCTCTTGCTCATGTCCACCGCGAGCACCACCGCGGCCCGGTTCGCGGGGAGGAGGATGGCTCCCACGGGACGGGCGGAGGCCAGGACGAACAGCACGATGGCCCCGAGGTACAGGTAGAGCGGCAGGTGCGGTGCCCGCACCCTCCGTCCCCGGCGCAGCAGGGGCAGCAGGTGGGGGTCCGCGAATGCGGTGGCGGCTCTGGCCTGGTAGCGGCGCAGGGCCCACCACCCCGCCACCAGCAGAGGCACACCCGCCAACCCCACCAGCATCACCGGCCACGTGAACTCCACCGCCGCCTCCTCCGGAACGCCACGAACCGCACCAGGGGCTCCACGATGCTGGTGTGGGTGGAGAGGGTAAGCACGTCCACGCCCGCACTCCGGAAGACCCTCCGCAGCCGCTCCTCCCGCGCGGCCACGAGCTCCCGGTAGGCCTTGCGCACCGCGGGATCTGAGGTGTCCACCCGCACCTGCTCCGCGGTCTCTGGATCCTCGAAGGTCACCACGCCCACGTCTGGCAGTTCCCGTTCCGCGGGGTCCGTGATGTGCACCGCGATCACGTCATGCCGGTGGGCCAGGTGCCGCAACGGTCCCTCCCACCCGTCCGGGGCCAGAAAATCGGAGACCAGAAACAACAGCGACCGCCGCCGCAGCATTCGGTGCAGGGAGCGGAGGGCCTCCGCGAGGTCCGTGCGGCCTCCGTTTGGAACCTTCTCCGTCCGGGTGAGGGCGTGCACCAGCCGCAGGACGTGTCGCCGGCCAGTCCGGGGTGGGAGCAGGATCCGGTTCGGGAAGAGCAAAGCCCCCACCTTGTCCCCGTGCCGTGCCACGATGTAGGCGGCGGCCCCGCAGAACTCCGCGGCCAACTCCCGCTTGAGGACCCTCCGGGTGCCGAAGCCCATGGAGGGGGAGAGGTCCACGAGGAACCACGCGGTGAGCTCCTTCTCCTCCAGGTACTGGCGGACATGCAGGCGGGCGGTGCGGGCGGTGACGTTCCAGTCGATGCGCCGGACTTCGTCCCCCGGGATGTACTCCCGGACCTCCGCGAGGTCGAGGCTGGGGCCGTAGAAGATTCCCGTGTAGTCGCCGAACAGGAACCCGTCCAGCCGCCGGACGACCTTAAACTCGAGGCGCCTCAAGATCTGCTCGGGTGTCTCCATACGGATCCCCGATGTGCACCTTGGGAAGGGGCACCCGCTCCAGGATGCGGGTGATGATCTGGTCGGGGCTCACCTCCTCCGCCAGGGCCTCGTAGGAGAGCACCATACGGTGCCGCAGGACCTCAAAGCTCAGATCCCGCACGTCCTCGGGCAGCACGTACTCCCGCCCCCGCAGGACTGCCAGGGCCTTCCCACCCAGCACCAGGTTCAGGGGGGCCCGGGGGCTTGCCCCGAAGGAGATGTACCGGCGCAGCTCCGGCAGCCCCACGCCGCCCGGGTCCCGGGTAGCCACCGCCAGGGAGACCGCGTACTCCATCACCCGCGGGGGCACGTACACGGTGTCCGTAATCCGCTGCAGCTCCCGCAGCTGCTCCGTGTCGATCACCTGGTTCGCCTCCGGAGGGCGCTCTCCGGTGCCCCGCTCCACCACCTCGATCTCCTCGTGCACGGAGGGATACCCGATCACCACCTTGAACATGAACCGGTCCAGCTGCGCCTCCGGCAGGGGGTACGTTCCCTCGCTCTCGATGGGGTTCTGGGTCGCCATGACGAGGAAGGGATCCGGAAGCTTAAACGTCTGCTTGCCGATGGTGACCTGCCGCTCCTGCATGGCCTCCAGAAGCGCCGACTGCACCTTGGCGGGAGCCCGGTTGATCTCGTCTGCCAGCACCAGGTTGGCAAAGATGGGTCCCAGCTCCGTCTCGAAGGTCCCCCGGGCTTGGTTGTAGATGCGGGTGCCGATGAGGTCCGCGGGCACGAGGTCCGGGGTGAACTGGATCCGCTTGAACTCTCCACCGATGACCCGGGCCAGGGTCTTCACCGTGAGGGTCTTCGCGAGCCCCGGGACCCCCTCGATGAGCACATGGCCTCGGGCAAGGAGGGCCACCAGGAGCCGCTCCAGCATGAGGTCCTGGCCCACGATGACCTTCTTGACCTCAAAGAGCACGTTGCGCAGGGTGCTGGCCGCCTGCCCATAGACTTCCGTGGCAAGGGGCATCCCGACCTCCCGGGGCTCTGTTTGATCCGATGGTACCGCCGGCCACGGGAGGGGTCAACGCGGGAGCTTCATACCCCCGTGACAGACCTCCTACCCTTTCACGGCCCCCGCGGTGAGGCCCGCGATGAACCGGTCCATGAAGGCAGAGTAGACCACGGCAATGGGGACGCTGGTCAGAAAGCAGGCAGCCATGAGGGATCCCCAGTAGAACACATCCCCCCGGACCAGGGCCACGGGAACCCCCAGGCTGATGGTCATGCGATCTACCTGGCTGATGAAGGTGAGGGCGTAGACGAATTCCTGCAGGACCAGGGTGAAGGCGAAGATGACCACGGTGAGCATTCCGGGCACCGCCAGGGGGAGCACCACCCTCCCGATCACCGCGAGCCGGCTGTAGCCGTCCACGAGTCCCTGCTCCTCCAGCTCCCGGGGCACGGATCGGAAGAAGCCCATCATGAGCCAAGTGCAGAACGGGACGGTGAAGGTGGGATAGACGAGCACCAGGGCCCAAGGAGAGTTCTGGAGTCCGAGCCACGAGACCACCCGGGCGAAGGGAAGGAAGAGCAGGGTGGGCGGGACGAGGTAGGTGAGGAAGATCCCGATCCCTAGCCGCTCCCCCCACCGGCCCGCGAGGCGAGCGAGGCTGTAGCCCGCGGGGACCGCCACCAGCAGGGTGATGAGGACCACCAGGGCGCCCACCAGGGCGGTGTTCCGAAGCCACAGGAGGTAGGGGGTGTTGAGGAACAGGAGCCGCACGTGGTGCAGGGTGGGCGGTTCGTTGAAGATCCAGGGGATGTGCTGCAGGTTCGTGGCCCCCACGTACAGATCCCGGTTCTGTTTGAAGGCGGTGATGAGCATCCAGTAGAAAGGGAAGACGGCGAACAGGGTGAAGGCCAGGGCCGCGGCGTACAGGAGCGCCCGCCGAAGGAACTTGGCGAGCCTGCGGGCTTTCAAGTCCCCACCTCCGCCCTCCGGGCCACCCGCAGCAGGAGCACCGCCACCACCAGAAGGATGGGCAGGAGGAAGATGGCCACCGCGGCCCCCTGGCCCAGGCTCGCGCCCAGGATTCCCCTCTGGAAGGCGAGGGTGCTGAGCACGTGGGTGCTGTTGTAGGGCCCTCCCCGGGTCAGGAGCCACACCACGCTGAAGTCCGTGGCGGTGAACACAAGGCCGAAGAGCACCGCCACCGCCACCACCGGGAGCAGCATGGGCAGGTTCACGTGAAACAGCCTGCGCCAGAACCCTGCTCCGTCCATCAGGGCCGCCTCCCGGATCTCCTGGGGAATGGCGGCCATGCCTGCCAGGATCACCACGGTGGCGAAGGGGAAGGTGCGCCACACGTGCACGGTGGTGATGGCAACGGTGGCGAGCCCGGGGTCTCCGAACCAGTACCACCACCCCTGCAGGAGGCCCAGCTTCTTCGCGGTCCAGTTGATCACGCTGAAGGTGGAGTCGAAGATCCACACCCAGGCCATGGAGGACAGCGCCACGGGAGCCGCCCAGGGCAGGAGGAGCAGGGAGCGCACCAGTCGCTTGCCCACAAAGGCAGCATCCAGTACGTGGGCCGCCACGGTGGCGAGCACCATCACCAGCAGCTGCGAGACGACCATGAACCGCAGGGTGTTCTGCAGGGCCCGGTGGAACTGGCTGTCGGAGAGCAGTACCTGGAAGTTCCGGAATCCCACCCAGGAGAACTCCAGCCCTCCCGCCACCGCGGAGGAGAAGCTGAGGAGGATGGCGAGGACGAAGGGGACCCCCACCAGAAGGATCACGTAGAGCAGGGCCGGTGCGAGCAGAAGGGGACCGAGGACGGATTCCCGGTCCGCCAGGGTACGGCGTCGGGCCTGCGCCACGGGGGCAGGAACCGGGAACTCCGCGGAGCGCCGCAGGGCCATGGGCCCGCCTAGGGGGTGGAGAGGCGCACCGCTCCCGCCCGCTCCAGCCGGCGGCCCGTGTTCCGATCGAAAAACCGGAGGGCCCGTCGGGGAACCGCGAACGCGTACACCTCCCCCTCCGCGATGGGCACGGTGATGGTGGCGGGGACCGCGGCGATCACGGGCTGGTCCGTGCGCTGTTCCTCCTCCAGGTACCCGTACACCAAGCGGTCCGAGCCCAGGTACTCCACCTCCCGCACCCGAAGGGAGTAGGTGACCACGTCCTCCCCGGGATCGAACACGCTGCGGGGCAAAAACGCCTCCGGCCGGAACCCCACGAGGGTATGGGAATCCTGCTCGATGAGGTTCATGGGCGGAGAGCCGAGGAAGGTGGCCACAAAGGTGTCCGCGGGATCGTCGTAGACTTCCTGGGGCTTCCCGATCTGGCGGATCCGGCCCGCGTCCATAACCGCGATGCGATCTCCGAGTCCCATGGCCTCCACCTGATCGTGGGTTACGTAGATGGTGGTGGTCCCCAGGTGTCGCTGCAGCTGCTTCAGCTCGAACCGTGCCACCGCCCGCAGCTTCGCATCAAGGTTGCTGAGGGGCTCGTCGAGCAGAAAGAGCTTCGGGTCCCGCACCACGGCCCGGGCCAGGGCCACCCGCTGCCGCTCCCCACCCGACAGCTGCCGCGGCCTGCGGCCCAGCAGCCGCTCGATTCCGAACATCTGGGCGCTGCGAACCACCCGCTCCCGGATGCTCTCCCGGGCCAGGCGCATGGCCTCCAGGGGAAACGCGATGTTCTCGAACGCGGTCTTGTGGGGATAGAGGGCGTAGCTCTGGAAGACCATGGCGATGCCCCGGGCCCGGGGCGGCACGTTCTCGTCCACCAGCTGCCCGCCGATGTAGATCTCACCGCGGGTGGGCACCTCCAGGCCCGCAATCATGCGCATGAGGGTAGTCTTGCCGCAACCGGAGGGGCCGAGGAGGACGAGCAGCTCACCCTCCTCGACCGACAGGTTCACCCCGTTCACGGCCCGGACGTCCCCGAAGTGCTTATGGAGGTCTCGGATCTCCACATACCCCATGGCCACCGCTCCCACACATCGCCATTTTCGCTCACCGCCGGTCCCGGTCACCACCCCCCACGAATCCCTGGCGCCGCCACTTCTGGAAGATCTCCAGACACCAGCGGTGGGTCTGCGCCACGGCCTCCCGCACGGAGAGACGGCCCGTGGCCGCCTGCGCGAACATGTCGGGGATGAGGTAGGTGTCGAAGATCTCACCCTCCGCGGGGTTCGCAGGGCCGGGGTGGCCGATGTTCGTGGACCATTGCTCCGCATCCGCGAGCACCGCGAGCTTGTTGAGGGGCCTGGACCCGAAGGGATCCCGCAGGCAGGCAGCCCGGATCCACTTCCGCCCCTCGTCGGGCTTCTGGGCCACGGGCACCCGCCGATCCGCCACGGAGCCCACGAAGGAGGGGAAGTTGTAGAGCTTGCTCGCCAGCACCGCATCCCGGTAGTTCTCCAACAGGTGCAGCAGGAACTCCTTGGCGTTGTCGGGGTTGCGGCTGAACCGCCAGATCACCCACACGCCCATCACGTGCTCGCTGGCCCACCGCCCTCCCGGTCCCCGCAGGGCGGGCACGAAGAAGATGTCGTCCGCCACGGGAAGCCGGTTGTCCTGAGCCGTACGGTACGCGGAGATGGAGTTCAGGATGTAGGCGGTCTGGCGGGCGTTGAGGGCCTGGTTGTTGCTGGCCGCGTTCCAGCTCAGGACCGCGGGGTTCATGCACTCCCGAAAGAGCCGCACCCCGTACTCCACCGCCCGGATGGTCTGCTCGCTGTTGAGGACAACGTTCTCGTTCGCATCCTGGATGCTGGCCCCGAAGGACCACAGGATGGCCCGGCAGGCCATGTTGGAGTCGATGTCCTGGCTGAAGCCGATGCCGATGGGAATCTGGATCTCCGGAAACCGGCGCTTGATCTCGTTCCCGGCCCGGATCAGGTCGTCCCAGGTCGTTGGCCCGTTGGGGTAGCCCACCGCGGTCCACACGCTCTGCAGGTAGTCGCCTGGATCCGGCACCCAGTTGTCGGAGAACCCATAGAACTTCCGGGTGTTGGGGTTGTACACGCTCTTGCGCACGAGCGGCACCATGGGGCCGTACCGCCGTTCCGCCTCCTGGTTGATGTCCCGCAGGTCCAGGACGTGCGGCTCGAAGGCGCTGGGCGGAGCCAGGAAGAAGAACAGGTCGTGGCCCTGCTGAGCGGCCACCTCCGCGTTGGCCCGCGGGACGATGTCCGCAAACGAAATGTGGTCCACGGTGACCCGGATCCCCCGCTCGCGTCCCCACCGCTCCGCGAAGGGGTCGAACCACTCGTCGAAGGCGGGCACGAAGTGGCTCCAGGTCATGATCCGGAGCTCCCGCTGCTGGGCCGCGGCGTAGTTCCGCACGAACACGTACGGAGCCACAGCACCGCGGTGCCTACCGCGGCCCGCCTGAGGAACTCCCGTCGGGAGATCCGCTCCCCGCCTTCGTTCCCTACTTTCCGCCCTTCTGCCATCTCCACCCACCTCCTCCCTCAGCCTCGAGGAACGGTTACGCCCCGACGGCAGGCTTTTCCTGCGGGCCCTCGGGGATCAATCCGGAACCACCACCGCCCGTCCCACGATCTCTCCCCGGTCCAGGGCCCGATAGGCGGCGTCCGCCTCCTCCAGGGGGTAGGTGCGGGAGATCAGCTGGGAAAGCGGGAACGCGCCGCGGGCCACCAACTCCACCAGGAGCGGCATATCCGAGCGGGCCCGGCCCCCGTAGGACCCCACGACCTGGAGCTTCCGCCGCACCAGACGGGTGACCTCCACGGGAGCTGTCACCCCCGCAGGCGCGATCCCCACCATCACCGCCCGCCCGCCGTCCCGCACGGACTCCACCGCCTGCACGAAGGTCTCGGGCCGCCCGAGGGCCTCGAAGGCCACGTCCACCCCCCGCTCCCCCGTGAGCTCCCGGATGGCCTCCTGCGGGCTTTGCCGCCTGGCGTCCACGGTGTGGGTAGCTCCCAGACGCCGCGCGGCCTCCAGTTTCTCCTCCCGCACATCCACCGCGATGACGGGGTAGGCTCCAAACAGCCGCGCCAGGGTCACGAGGGCGGATCCCACTCCGCCCACCGCGAACACCGCCACGGACTCCCCGAAGCGCAGCCGGGCCGCGTGGCGCACCGCGCCGAAGGCGGTGAACACCGCGCACCCCAGCACCGCGGCGGGCTCCAGGGGGATGGCGGGGGGCAGCGGGAAGACGGCGGTGGCCGGGACCACCGCGTACTCCGCGAGGCCTCCCATGGAGTACATCCACACGGGGGACCCGTCGGGACGAAACAGACGCGTCTCGCCATCGTAGAGGGTTCCCCGCAGGCGGTTGTACTGGAAGAACCGCTCGCACAGGTCCTCCTCCCCCCGCACGCAGTACGTGCATCGCCCGCAGGGAAGGATGAAGGTGCACACCACGGGCTGGCCCCGCCGGAGCTCCTCCACCCCGCTTGCTACCTCCTCCACGATCCCGCTGATCTCGTGGCCCAGCACGCACGGCGTGGGAAAGACCACCTCCCCCTTGAGCACGTGGAGGTCCGTGTGGCACACGCCGCAGGCCTTCACGCGGACCAGGACCTCCCCGGCCTTCGGGCGAGGGTCCCGCAGGATCTCCGTACGCAGGGGCTGGCCCACTTCGGGAAGGACTGCCGCCCTCACCGCGGACCTCCCACCCCCACCACGGCGTCCAGGAACTCCGTGATGGCCCGCGCGAAGGCCTCCGGCTGTTCCACCTGCGGAACGTGCCCGCAGGCATCGAGGGTCACAAGCTGGGCGTGCGGGATCCGGTCCAGGAACATCTGCGCGCTGCTGGCGGGGATGAGCTCGTCCTGCCGGCCCCACAGGATCAGGGTGGGGATGCGGATCCGGAACAACCGCGCCGCGAGCTTCGGAGCCGTCGGCGCGGAGGCCCAGGAGAGGCGGGCGGAGGTGGCCCGGTTTCGGTACAGGATCCGCACCTCCTCTCGCCCCAAGGGGGGCCGGGCCGCGGCCAGGGACTTGTCATAGTATGCCAGGGGGGCGAGCTCATCGGGCGGGGTAGCGAAGATGTCCACCTGCGCCGCTCCCAGGTTGATCCCGACGGGGGCCACCAGGATGAGAGCCCGAAGCGGGTGCGTGCACACGCTCGCGAGCTCTGAGGCAATCCAACCGCCCAGGGAGTGGCCCACGAGTACCGCATCCCGCAGGCCCTGCGCCTCCAGGAACTCCAGGTAGAAGATGCCCAAGTCGTGCACCGTCTCCACCCACCCCGGCCGCCCGCTCTCCCCGTATCCCGGGTGCTCCGGGTAGAGGACGGTGTACCGACGGGCCAAAAGATCCATGCCCGGACTCCATGCAGGGCCCCCGGCCCCGTGGAGGAACACCAGGGGTGGCCCCTCCCCGACCTGCCACATCCGGATTTCTACCCCTGCCACGGAGACGCGTTCCCAGGTCGGTTCCACTTCCCCCACCTCCTTTCCTCAGGGTGCGAGGTACAGGCCTCCGTTCACGTCCAGGGTGGCTCCCGTGATGTAGTTGCCCGCCTCCGAACACAGCATCAGGACCGCCGCGGCCATCTCCTCCGGGGTTCCCGGACGTCCAAGCGGAATCCTCTGGACCAAGGCCTCCAGATCTCCCCGGACCTCCCCGTGCGGGACGAAGCCCGGGGCCAGGGCATTGACGGTGATGCCGTGGGGCGCAAGTTCCAGGGCGAGGGTCTTCACGAGACCGAGGATCCCTCCTTTCGCGGCGGCGTAGTGCGCCCCCACCCGCACGCTCCCCTGCCGGGCCGCGATGGAGGAGAAGAGGACGATGCGGCCGAACCGCTGCCGCCGCATCACGGGCACGAAGGCCCGGCAGCACAGGAACGCGGTGGTGAGGTTGGCGTCCAGCACGAACCGCCATCGGGCCAGATCTATGGTCTCAAACGGCTCGAATCCCCGCTCCATCCACGGTTGGCCCGGGATCCCGCCCGCGAGCCCCGCGAGGAAGTCCACCCGATCCCAGGCCTCCACCACCCGCTCCGCCAATCCAGCCACGTGCGCCTCGCAGGTGAGATCCGCCGGGTAGACCTTCAGATGCGGGTGGGAAAGCGCCTCCTCCAAGCTCTGCAGGCCCCTTTCATCGAGATCCACCGCGGCCACCGCGGCTCCCTCCTCCAGGAACCGGCGCACCACGGCCTGGCCGATCACACCCGCGGCGCCCGTGACCACCGCCACTCGCCCCGCGATTCCTGTAAACCTCACGCGCGGTAGATCCCTCCGTTTGCGTCCACCACCACGCCCGTGAGATACCCCATCTCCTCGGCGCACAGGGCGGCTACCAGCTCCGCCATCTCCTCCGGCGTTCCAGGCCGGCGCAGGGGAATCTGGGCGATCAGCGCTTCCCGATGGCCCTCCGGGAGGGCCTCCATCCCCCGCCTTCCCCGCCAGCTGGCCACGAGCCCGGGGGCGATGGCGTTCACGGTGATGCCGTAGGGTGCGAGCTCCAGAGCGAGCTGCTTGGTGAGGCCGATGACCCCCGCCTTCGCCACCGCGTAGGGTCCGCTGCTGAAGACCTCCGCGGGCCTCGTGCCCGCCCGTCCCGTCACGGAAGCGAAGTTCACGATCCGGCCCCATCCCTGCCGCATCATCCACGGGGCAAAAGTCCTGCAGGCGAAAAAGGTCCCCTCCAGGTTCACGCCCAGAATCCGGCGCCAGGCTTCCCTTGAACAGTTCGTGATCCCCAGGAAGGCAGAGGGGGGTCCCCCCTCCAGATCCTCCGGTCCGATGGCCCAGCTCCCGCCCGCGGCGTTCACGAGGATGTCGACCCGCCCGAACCGGCGCGCCACCGTCTCCGCTACCGCCTCCACCTCCTCCAGACGGCTGACGTCCGCCCGCACGCACGCGCACGGCACACCGAAGGCCTCCACCGCGGACCGGAGCGCTCCGAACCCGGCCTCGTAGAGATCCGCGACCACCACGCAGGCGCCTTCCTGAGCAAGCCGCACGGCCGCGGCGAACCCGATGCTCCTGGGCTTGGCGGCTCCGGTGAAGACGGCCACCCTCCCCTTCATTATCTCCCTAGCCCGCGGGGATCCTGCGGGAGGCAAGCCGGGCGGGCTCCGTCTCCAGTTCCGCCCGCTCCGCCCGCCGCATCCAAACACCCCGGGAGGTGGTGGGGTCCAGGGCGTCCCGCACCGCGTCTCCCAGCAGGTTGAAGGAGAGCACCGTGCACAGCAGCGCGAGGCTCGGGCAGAGCACGACCCAGGGCGCTTCCCGGAGCACCATCTGCCCCATGCTGGCGATGTTGCCCCAGGTGGGAGTGGGTTCCACGATGCCGATCCCCAAGAAGCTCAGGAGGGCCTCCGTGAGGATGGCGGTGGGGATGGTGAGGGTTCCCAGCACGATGAGGGAGTCCAGGGTGTTGGGCAGGATGTGGCGCAGGAGGATGCGGGGTGAGGAGGCTCCGATGGCGCGGGCCGCCTCCACGTAACTCTGCACACGGATCGCCAGGACCACGGCCCTCGCCACCCGCGCGAACCGGGGCGCCACTCCGAAGCTCAGGGCCACCACCACGGGGAGAACACCGTTTCCGAGCAGGGTGACCACCACCATGGCGAGGATCAGGGGAGGAAAGGCCAAGAAGACATCCACCAGCCTGGAGAGAACCTCCTGGGCGAAGGGGCCGGAGAAGCCCGCGGCCATGCCCCACACCGTTCCCACGGCGCCCCCTACCACCACGGTCCCGATCCCCACCACCAGGGCGTACCGGGTGGCCCACACCGTACGGCTGAGCACGTCCCGACCCAGCCGATCCGTCCCGAAGGGGTGCTCCGGAGTCGGAGGAGCCAGACGCTCCAGGCTCTGCGCGAAGGGATCCGCCAAACGCAGGTAGGGGACGAGAATCGCCACCCCCACCAGGAGGACCACGAACCCGGAGGCCAGCCAGAGGATCCAGCTTCCCTGGATGGTGCGCCGGAGCCGCCGTACCGCCGAGGTCTCCCAGCCTCCGGAGTACCCGCCTTGCGCCATCTCCCCCCTCAAGCCGTCACCCTGGGGTCCAGGATGGTGTAGAGGAGATCCACGAGTTGGTTGAGGAGGATGGTGAGGAGGACGGAGACCAGCACGATCCCCTGGATCAGGGGATAGTCCCGGGCATAGATGGCGTCCAGCAGCAGCCGTCCCAGGCCCGGCCGAGCAAAGATCCCCTCCACCACCACCACGCCGCCCAGGAGGGTCCCCATGTTCAGGCCCACCACGGTCACCACGGGGATGAGCGCGTTCCGCAGGACGTGCCTCCGGAACACGTGGAAGGGCTCGAGGCCCTTGGCCCAGGCGGTGCGCACGTAGTCCTGGCTCAGGACGCCCAGCACGCTGGACCGGGTGATCCGGCTCACCAAGCCCGCAAGGAACATCCCCGTGGCCAGGGAGGGAAGCACCAGGGCCTTCAGGGTTCCCCCGATCCCCTCCCCCAACCCCGAAGCTGGGAAGATCCGCCAGTGGAGGGTGAAGGCCACGAGGAGCACCACCCCCCACACGAACACGGGAAGGGACACGCCCACGAGGGCGAGGATGCTCACCAGCTGGTCCACGGGCTTGCCCCGGTTCAAGGCCGCCACAACCCCCGTGGGGACACCGATGAGCACGCTCACCACAGTCCCTCCCAGGGCCAGCAGCAGGGTCGGGCCCAGGGCCTGGGCCAGGAGGTGGGCCACGGGGGTCCGGAACGCGAGAGAGGTGCCCAGGTCTAGCCGGACCAGCCCGCCCAGGTACTCCAGGAACTGCCGCCACAGGGGCCGATCCAGGCCCAGCTGGGCCCGCAGGGCCTGCACGGATTCAGGGGTCGCGCTCACGCCCAGCATGGCCGCCGCGGGATCCCCGGGGACCACCCGCAGGAGAACGAAAGCGATGACCACCGCCCCAAGGACCGTGGGCAGGATCTGCACGATCCGGCGGAGGAGGCGCCTGGCCATCCTCGGTCACTCGAAGAACAGCCGCGAGAGATCCAGGCCCCACAGGGCCTCCACCCTGCGCGGTAGGCCCCGGAGATTGGGCACGTGCACGTTGCGGTCGAACTCCATCACGAGCGGGATCATCCACACGTTCTCCATGATCTTCCGTTGGAGGGCCACGTACATCTGCCGCCGCTTCTCCACGTTCGTCTCCCGCCGCGCGGCCGCCAGCTCCGGCTCCAGATCCAGGCCGCTGATGTAGATGGCGCCGCCCTTGGACCGGCTGAAGACGTCCGAGAGGTAGAAGTCCGGATCCGGCTGGCGCACGCAGCAGTGCACCGCGAAGGAGATGCTGCCGTCCCGCCGCAGGACCCGCTGGATGAAGGTGGGCTGATCCAGGACCTCCTGCTGGACCCGGATGCCCACCCGCCGCAGCTGCTCCGCGATCACATCCGAGGTCACCTTCATGACGTCGAAGACCTGCATGGGGAGATCCAGGCCGTCCCGGTAGCCGGCCTCCGCCAACAGCTGCCGGGCCTTGTCCGGGCTGTACTCATACCGCGGCACCTGCGTGGTGGCTGCGAAGTACCCCTCCGGAACGGGCGAGTACCACGGCCGGCCGTAGCCCGCCATGCTGAGGGCGATGATCTGCTGCCGGTTGATGGCGTGGGCGATGGCCCGTCGTACCCGTAGGTCGTCCAGGGGCTTTTTTGTGACGTTCATGAGGATCACCCGGGGGAGGTTCCGGCTGTAGTAGGTCACCGCGAACCCCCGCTCCCGCAGGCGCTTGATCACCGTCTCGTCCAGGGCCTGGATGCTGTACAGCATGTGGTACTGCCCGTTCTCCAGCCCCACCACCATGGCGTTCAGATCCGGGACCGTTCGGGTGATGATGCGTCGGATGCGGGGGCGTCCGCCGAAGTGCTGGTCGAAGGCCCGGAGGACCACCTCCGTGCGGGGGACAGCTCGCTCCACCTCATACGGTCCGGTGCCCACGGGATCCCACGCGAAGGCCGTGCCCCGCTCCCGGGCCGCCCGGGCGTTCACCACGGGACCCACCCGGTAATTGGTCAGTAGGTGCAGGAATGGGGCATACGGCTCGCTCAGCACGAACCGGACGGTATAGGGGTCGAGGATCCGGATCTCCCGCACCATGGAAAGCAGCCCCGCGAAGGGGGATCGGGTCTCCGGATCCCGCAGCCGGTCGAAGGAGGCCTTCACATCCTGCGCGGTCAGGCGTCCGTACCCCTTCTGCCAGGTCACGTTCCGCCGCAGCCGGAAGGTGTACACAAGCCCGTCCGGGGAGACCTCCCACCGCTCCGCCAGATCCCCCGTAAGCTCCGTGCTATCCGGCTTGTACTTCAGGAGGGCGTTGTACACGTTGCGGACCACCAGCATGTCCTGGGTGGTGACCGCGAAGTGGCCGTCCAGGGTGGTCTGATGGGAAGGAAAGACGATCACGAGGGTGTCCGGCTCCGCCGGACCCCCGAAACTGACCGCCCCCAACGCGAGCGGGAGCAGGACGGCAATGGCCATTATTCGCTTCCGCATCCCCCTCACCCCCTATGGGTTTGTTCGCTATTCCCTTCGTGAGGCCGGTACTTCTTCTTCCTCCAACGGCACCTTCTGTACCTCATGGGCGTGGAGGGCGGGCAGCACCTCCCGGGCGAAACGCCGGAGCTGGTTTAAGAACATCTCGTGGGGCATGGCCCCCCGGTTCATGTGCACGAGGACGGTGTTCGCCCCCAGGGCCTCCGCCTCCTCGAGGATCCGTTCCCGCACCTCCTCCGGACTTCCCCAGGGGAGGTGCTCCACATGCTGCCGGAGCCGCTCGGGGGTCA
This sequence comes from Armatimonadota bacterium, assembly GCA_025059775.1. NCBI lineage: Bacteria > Bacillati > Armatimonadota > Armatimonadota bacterium. The sequence continues at coordinate 124,898 of JANXCW010000003.1, read as the reverse complement.
TCCCCCGGTACCACTCCCGCTCCATGAGGGCCGCTGTCCGGTTCTCGGGCCGGATGTAGTCGTGGGCATGTTTGCTCACGTACCCCATCTCCCGCTGCACCCGGGTGTCCGTCACGTTCCCGTGGCTGAAGAGCGTCCGGTAGAAGTACAGGGCGTACGGTGCCGCCTCCCGGAAGGCCTGTTCCTTGCTGTCGGCTACGTACACGTCCACGCTAATGACCAGGTGCTCCGGGGTGATCCGACGCCCGTGGACCGCCAGTTGGGCCGCGTAGTACCGGATGATGTCCTGTTGTAGCCCCCGACTCCCGCGGCCCCCAAGCCCCGGGGTAATGGGCAGGTTGTACTTGGCCGCGAATTCGATGGTCTCCTTGCTGGTGGTCACGGGCACCCACACGGGAGGGTGAGGCTGCTGGACCGGCCTCGGCCAGATGGCCACATCCTTGAAGGTCCAGTACTTCCCCTCGTAGCTGAAGATCTCCTCCGTCCACAGGCCCCGCAGGATCTCCCACGCCTCCTCGAACCGCTCCCGGGACTCCGCATAGGGGATGTTGTACACCCGGTACTCCCGGGGAATACCTCGGGCGATCCCCGCGATGATCCGGCCGTTTGTGAGGCAATCGAGCATGGCGATCTCCTCCGCGAGCCGGAGGGGGTTGTGGAGGGGCAGGAGGTTCGCGTAGATCAGCATGCGTAGGCGCTTGGTGCGCTGGCTCAGGGCCGCGGCCATGAGGTTGGGAGAGTTCATGAGGCCGTACGGGGAGGTGTGGTGCTCGTTGAACCCCACCCCGTCGTAGCCCAGCCGCTCCATCTCCTCCCACGCCTCCAGGTGCTCCTCGTACGTGCGGACCGCCACTTCAGGCTTAAAGTACCTCCTCGGCAGCGGCCACGGCAGCTCGTCTCCTCTCTTCAGATGGTCCAGGTGCTCCGCATAGGGCAGGAGATCGAAGACGAACACCTTCATGCTTCCCCCCTCCCGTTCAGGATCCCGTAGTCCCCGCGAAAGAAGACGAGGGGCGCTCCCTCCGGCCGGACGACCTCCCCCCGCTCCACCTCCCCCAGGTACACGGTGTGGTCACCGGCCTCGTAGGTGGCCACGACCCGGGACTCCAGGTAGGCGAGACAATCCTCGATGATAGGGGCCCCGCTCTGCCCTGCCCGCCACCGCACCCGGGCGAAGCGCTGCGTTCCGTCCAGGTCCGGGTTCGAGAAGATCCGCGCCACCTCCCCCTGGTCACCGGCCAGAATGCTTACCGCAAACCAGCCCGCCCTGTCCAGCACCTGCTTTGTCCGGGAGGCGTTCGCCACGCACACGAGCACGAGAGGGGGATGGAGGGACACGGAGGTAAAGGCATTGGCGGTCATGCCGTGTATCACGTTCCCCGCTCTCGCCGCGAGGATGGTCACCCCCGTGGCGAACTGCCCCATGATCCGACGGAAGGTGGGAGCATCCATCGACCGTTCCCCGTTTACTCCTGTCATCCTACCACGCTAGGTCGACGTCCTCGTTACGCTCCGATGCTCCTACTCCACCGGGCCTCCCTCCGGCCTTCGCCAATCCGGCTGCGGGCCCCACTGGTTGGCGGCCCAGCGGCTATCAGGCCACTCCCGGGGCGGGTAGTGGGCCCGCTCGTCGTAGAACCGCTCCAGCTCCGCGGACAGCTCCACCCGGTTCCGGTCCGCGTCGTGGAAGAACAGGAAGAGGTTGTTACCGGGCCCGTGGCGGCCCGGTCCCCAGATGAGGGGAATCCCACGGGTCGCCAGGTGGTCCGCCCACCGCTTCATGTCCTCCCAACTAGCCACCTCGAGGGCATAGTGGTCCAGGCCCACCTCCGGTCCACGTACCGCGGCCATCACGTGGTGCGGGGGGCCGCAGCGGAGCCACACGAAGTTGCGACCCTGCCAGTCGGACACCCGGAACCCCAAAGCCCGCTCGTACCACTCCGCCACCCCCACGGGGTTCCGGGTGGTGTAGGTCACGTGCTGTAGATATGGCCCCGGATAGGCCAGCGGGGTAGGATCCGGAACCTCCTGCGGGGGCTGCAGTACCAACCGACGCCCCTCCACGTCCTCCAGGGCCAGGCCCTCCGGTCTCTCCTCGTAGGGAACCCCCGCGGCCTCTAGGTGCCCGCGGGCCTCCCGCAGATCCTCCACCTCATACACCGTGCACAGGAGGGCGGGCTCCGGAGCGGGCTGGAACTCCAGAAAGCAGGGTGCAGGGCCGGCCGCTACCCGGTTCGGTCCGAGGGCGGCGAAGCCCATCACGGTGCGGTAGAACCGCACCTGTCTGGCAGGATCCGGGCTTGCGAACACCAGACCCACCAGCCGCGTCACTGGGGAGAACCGCCGTGCGCTCATGCTCCCCTCCCCTGCCGGATCCCGGACTCCCCCCCGTCCTGGAACTCGCTATCCCCCGGCTCGTACAGACCATAAGGCAGGGGGGCCCCCACGGGCCACGTGCCCTCCACCTGCATCCGCTGGCCCACCTCCCGGGAGCGGGCCACCACACGCGCACCCAGGTCCCGCTGTCGGGGCTCCCAGAGCTCTAAGGCCGCCTCCACATCCCCCCGGCACTGGCTCAGGAACTGGCTGAGCTGCCACGCGTCCTCCGCGGCCTTCGCGGTGCCCGCGGCGATGTGCGGTCGGGCCACGAAGGCCGCGTCTCCGATCAGGCAGGTCCGTCTGTCGGCCATGCGCCCGACCTCCACGTCGCCGATGAGCTGAAGGAACGGCCGGACAGTCCCGACAACCACCTCCGCCAGCTGCGGCGGGAGCTCCAAACGCGCCCGCTCCCGCAGCTGCTCCACCAAGTTCTCCCGAACGCTTCCCGGAGGAACCGAGACGGGCTGCCGATTGCCCGCCCGATCCGTCATGAACGCGTCCAGATGGGCAGCCTCCACGTTCCAGTACCATACCCAGTTGATCCGGCTGCCCGCTCCCCGGGCCTCATCCGCCTGCACGATGGGGTAAGCCAGGGCGTGGCCGGGCTGCAGGAGGAAGTACGTGATGGACTCCGACAGCCACGCGAAGGTCTGGGGAGAAACCTCTCCCGGCCCCACGGTTCCCCGCCAGGCCAGGTATCCCGCATAACGGAAGGAAGTTCCGGGCGCGATCCACCCACGGCCTGTGGATCGGACGCCGTCCGCCCACACGAGAAGATCCGCGCTTTTCTCGGTCCCGTCCGCCAGCCGCACCCGGACTCCGTCCCTCCGTTCCTCGTAAGCCAAGACCTCACAGCCCAGGCGGTACCGCTCCCGCCCGAAAAACCCAAGGAACGCACGGTACAGGGAGGAGTACGAGGCGAACCAGTAGCGGCAGGGACTCTCGTGGACCACCGTACCCGCGCGGTCCAGATACCGTAGCTTACCTACCGCTGCCGCAAACGAGGGAAGCGCCATCCCGTGGCGCACCAGGTACCGGACGGTGGCAGGATGCAGGACGATCCCAACTCCTCGACCCTCCAGGAGGTGCAAGGAGCGCTCGTAAACGGTGACCGCACAGCCGATGGAGCGGAGCCACAGCCCCGCGTTGAGTCCCCCCAGGGATCCCCCCGCGACCGCGACCCGCAGAGGCCTCCGGAGCACGGCCCCTATCCTCGTACCGCCCCCCGCTCCGGGCCTCCCACCCCTTCGGGGGTACGCTGGAAGAGCTCAATTAGGTAGCCGTCCGGGTCCTCCACGTACATCTGCATCACCCCATCGCCCCGCGGCATGGGACCTCCCACGATGGGGATCCCGGCCCGGCTGAGCTCCGCGCGGGCCGCCTCAAGGTCCGCCACCTCGAAGGCGAAATGGGTGGCAAGACCCGTGCGCTTCGCGCTCCCCGCGTCCGGAAAGCCCGGCGGAGCCGTGGTGTCCTCCGCCAGGATGAGGTGTACTTCCGCACCCCCTCGCCGGAACCATGCCCCCCGGAAGGTGAAGGTGGAGGGCCGCGGGATCTCCTCGAGCCCCAGGACGGTTCCGTAGAACCACCGGGAGCGTTCCAGGTCCCGCACCACGAGGCTGCAGTGTTGCAGCGACCGGATGTCCACCGCTCTCCCTCCTTCCCGATGCAGCCTTCAGGGCACAGGTTCCGTGTACCGATCGATCCGCAAGCGCGCGGTGTAGGCGTGGGCCATCATCCCCTCCGCCTCCGAGATGCCCGCGGCCCGCCGGGCGATCTCCACGCTGGCCTCCCGGCTCAGGCGCTGGTAGGTCACCGTCTTCAGGAACTTCCCCACCCACAGCCCTCCCGTGAAGCGGGCCGCGCGACCCGTGGGCAGGATGTGGTTGGTGCCGATGGCCTTGTCGGAGTACACCACCGTGGACTCCTCACCCAAAAAGAGCGTCCCGTAGTTCCGGAGCCGCTCCAGGTACCAGGAGGGGTCGCGGGTCTGAACCTCCAGGTGCTCCGGTGCGTACTCGTCCGCCACCGCCACCGCCTCCTCTCTGGAGTCCACCCAGATCACCTCTCCGCGGTCCCGCCACGAGACCTGGACAATCTCGCGAGTGGGCAGTTGAGGAATGAGCCGCTCCACCTCCTCCAGCACCTGCACGCCGAGAGGGCGATCCGTGGTCACCAGCACCGCCGGGGAGTCCGGACCGTGCTCCGCCTGGCCCAGGAGATCCGCGGCCACCACGTGGGGGTCCGCGCTATCGTCCGCGATGACGAGAATCTCCGTGGGGCCCGCCAGGAGATCCACGCCTACGGTCCCGAACAGCTGTCGCTTCGCCTCCACCACGTACGCGTTACCGGGGCCCACGATCATGTCCACGGGTTCGATCTCCGGGATCCCGTAGGCCATGGCCGCAAGGGCCTGTACGCCGCCCAGGCAGTAGATCTCATCCGCTCCCGCCACCGCCATGGCCACCAGGGTGGCGGGGTAGATGCCCTCCCCCCGTGGGGGGGCACATGCCACGACCCGTTCCACCCCCGCCACCTTGGGAGTGATGATGCTCATGAGGGCGGAGGCGATGAGGGGGTACCGTCCCCCTGGCACGTAGCACCCCACGGAAGCGACGGGAATGTGTCGGTGTCCCAGGATCACTCCAGGCCGTATCTCGGTCTCCAAGGGCTGCAGGGTCTCCCGTTGGAGGCGGGCAAACGCCCGGACCTGCTCCGCGGCGAACTCGATGTCTTCCAGAAGTTGGCCCGGCAGGATCCGACGGGCCCGCTGGACCTCCTCCTCCGTCACCCGGAATCGCGGAGGATCCCACCCATCGAACCGGCGGGAGTACTCCCGCACCGCCTCTTCCCCCCGCCGCCGCACGTCCTCCAGGATCCCGCGCACCGTCTCCTCCACCGTGCGTCGGTCCCCTTCCACCTTCGGCAGAGCGCGCTTCAGGTATTCCCGCACGGCCTCCTCCTCACCAAGCGACCCAGCCTCCATCCACCAGGAGCGTGTGCCCCGTAATCATGGCGGCGGCATCCGAGGCGAGATACAGGACCGCGGCCACCACGTCCTGAGGGTCCGCCAAACGGCCCAGGGGAATCCGGCGCAGCACCTCCTCCCGGAACCAGGGATCCTCTAGCATGCCCCGGGTCATGGGGGTCTCCACAAAGGTCGGCGCCACTGCGTTCACCGTCACACCATACGGCGCCCACTCTACGGCGAGCACCCGCGTGAGGTTCACGACCCCCGCCTTGCTGGCGCAGTACGCAGCCCGGAAGTAGAATCCCACGAACCCCATCTGCGAGGCCATGTTCACGATGCGGCCGTAGCGCCGTTCCACCATCCGCCGGCCCGCGGCCTGCGCCGCGAAGAACAGGCCCTTGAGGTTCGTATCCAGGACCAGGTCCCACTCCTCCTCCGTGACCTCCAGGGCGGGCCGCGGGAGGTTGATCCCCGCGTTGTTCACCAGGATGTGCAGAGGACCCAGTCGCTCCTCCGCCTCCGCCACCATACGCTGGACGTCCTGGACCCTGGTGACGTCCGCCTGCACCACCACCGCTCGTCGTCCCACCTCCTGGATCCGCCGGGCGACCCGTTCCAGGTCCGCCCCACTCCGCCCCGCTACCGCGACGTGGGCTCCCGCCTCCGCGAGGCCCACCGCGATGGCCTCCCCGAGTCCCCGGCTCGCCCCCGTCACCAGGGCCCGTTTGCCCTCCAGGGAGAACCGCGCGGTCCCTTTCGGATCCACCTTCGCGGCGCAGTCCGCTTACTGCTCCGAGATCAGGCGACCCGCCACCGCCCAGTTCTCCTGAGGGACGGGATCGAAGATCACCCAGATGTACTCCCTGGGAACCTGGGTGTGGCGGTGCACTACCTCCGTGATCTCCTCCGCCAGGGCCTTGCGGGTCTCCTTGGACTGCGGGAACGAGCTCACGCGGATAACAGGCATCTCCACCCCCTCCTTTCGTTGATTTTACTCTTCCCAGAGGGCCAAAGCGCGCACCGGGGAGCCCGACAGCCCCACGAACCGTAGGGGCAGGAACATGACGTAGAACCCCTCGTGTCGGGGGATGCGCTCGATGTTGTGCACGATCTCCGTGTGGATCACCTCCCGCTCCCCGTGCACCCTGTGGTTGGGATAGCTCAGGTCCGCGGGGTTGTCCGTGCTGGGAGCGTCCGTGCACACGTTGACCACTCCCTGATCCAGGATCCAGCGGCTGGCCTCCTCGTCGAGGCCCGGGTACTCTGTCAGGAACCGATAGGGATCTTCCCAGTACCGTGCGGCTCCCGTGTAGTACAGGAGGGTGACGCCCGGGCGGAGCTCCACCTGCGCTTCCCTCAGAGCTCGCTGCACGTCCGCAAGCCGGATGTGCTGACGGGGAGGCACCCAGCTCACATCGATCCACACTCCGGGTGTGATGAGCTGCGACAGGGGGATTCGGTCCACGGTCTTCTCCGGGCGTTGGGGGTTGAAGTGGTAGACCGCGTCCACGTGCGTGGATATGTGGTCGCACATGGCGATCCCGAACACCCCGTATCCTCCGAAGGGGGAATCCGCCGGCAGACGCAGCCTCCGGACGTCCTCGTGGGTCAGGTGCCACCACGTGGCCACCCGCATGTGGCCGGGATAGACAGGGATGTGTGGCCCGATCTCCCGGGAAAGGTCCAGCACGTGAATGCGTTTTCCGAAGAGCTCCACCACCACGTGATCCCGGTATTCCTGGTGCATGCGCTCCCTCCTGTTCCTAGACCCCCGAGACCCCCAGCAGGGACTGCACGAGCTGTGGATCCCGCTGGATGTCCTGGGGAGTGGCACACAGTCGCACCCTTCCCTGATCCACGATGTACAGCCGTTGCGCCAGCTCCATGGCCACCGTGACCATTTGCTCCACCAGCACCACCGTCACCCCGCGGGCGTGGATCTCCCGCAGGACATCCGCCAGGGCGCTCACCAGACGGGGCATCAACCCTTGGGTGGGCTCGTCCACCAGCATGACCTTGGGACGCACCACCAGGGCCCGGGCGATGGCGAGCATCTGCTGCTCCCCGCCGGAGAGGGTCCGGCCTTTCTGATGGAGCCGCTCCCGAAGTCTGGGGAACAGGGAGAAGGCATCCTCCAGCCGCGCGCTGGCCTCCCTCCCCCTTATGCCCGCGGCGTGCAGGGCGAGCCACAGGTTCTCCTCCACGGTGAGCTCCGGGAGCACCCGGCGCTCTTCGGGTACCCACGCGATCCCGCGTCGGGAGACCTCGTGTGGGGCGAACCCGGTGATCTCCTGCCCTCCCAGCAGCACCCGGCCCGTGCGTGGTGGCACGATGCCCATGATGCTCTTGAGGATGGTGGACTTGCCCGCTCCGTTGCGCCCGACTAGGGCCACGAACTCCCCCTCCGCCACCTCCAGGGAGACGCCCTGGAGCACATGGCTCTTCCCGTAGTACGCGTGAACGTCCTCCAGCCGCAGTGCCTCCCGGCTCATCCCCGGGCCCTCCCCAGGTACACCGCCTGAACCTCCTCGGACGCCTGGATCTCCTCCGGAGTCCCCTCCGCCAGGATGCGCCCGAAGTGCAGCACGGTGATCCGTTGACAGAGGTTCATGATGACGGGCATCTTGTGCTCCACGATGACGATGGTCCGCTCCCGTGCCACGTCCTGCAGGAGCTTCATGGTGCTCTGGATCTCCTCCGCGCTCATCCCTGCGGTCGGCTCGTCCAGGAGCAGAACCACCGGATCCATGGCGAGGGCCATGGCGATCTCCAGGTGCCGCTGTTCCCCGTGGGACAGCGCATAGGCGGGGAGGTCCCGCTTCCCGTACAGCCCCACCCGGGCCAGCAGGGCTTCCGCCCGCTCCAGGGTGGTCCGATCCAGATCCACCCGCTGCCAGAAGTTCCACGCCCGACCGGGTCCCTGGACCACCACCCGGACGTTCTCCAGGCAGGTGAGGTTCGGGAACACCTGCGTGATCTGAAAGGACTTCACAATACCGCTTCGCGCCAGCTGGTACATGGACCGGCCCGTTATGTCCTGGCCCCGGTAGAGGATCCTCCCCGCGCTCGGCCGGATCTCTCCCGCCATCAAGCGGAGGAGGGTACTCTTGCCGGCCCCGTTCGGTCCGATGATCCCCCGGATCTCCCCGGGCCACAAGGCTAGGCTCACCTCGTCCACCGCGGCCAGGGATCCGAACCGCCGGGTCAGCCGCTCCGTTGCGAGCACCGGTGCCGTCATCCCTCCACCCCTCCTGGAACCGCACGCCACCGCAGCCGGGCCTGCAGCCGCTCCACAGTCCCCCAGATCCCGTGCGGGAACACCAGGACGCACACAATGAACAGCAGCCCCACAAAAAAGGGCCATCGGTCCACGATGGCGGGAATGGCGCTGAGGACGTCCTGCAGCCCCACGAAGGCTAGGGCTCCCACGAGGGGTCCCAGCAGCGTCCCCGCTCCTCCCAGGATGGTGATCAGAACCGCGTAACCGGAAGTGGTCCAGTGCAGGCTGTTGAGGCCCACGAACTTCAGGAGGTACACGTTCAGGGCCCCCGCGGCGCTGCTCAGGGCCGCGGAGAGCACAAAGGCCCACAGCTTCAGACGAAAGGTGTCGTAGCCCACGGCCTCCGCCCGGAGCTCGTTCTCCCGGATGGCCTGCAGGGCGCTGCCAAAGGGGGAGCGGAGCAACCTCCGGAAGCCTAGGAACCCCGCGAAGGTCAGCGTGGCGATGAGGACGTAGACGTCCCGGGAGCTCTCCAGCGGGAACGTCCACGGTCCCAGTTGCAGGTAGGCCGTGGGGATCCCACGCAGACCGTCATCACCCCCCGTCAGCTCCCGCCACTGGTGCGCGATGAAGTACAGAAGCTGCCCGAAGGCCAGGGTCATGAGGGAGAAGTAGTCCCCCCGCCGGCGGAGACAGAAAAACCCCACCACCGCTCCCGCCACCGCACCGACGACGACGGCGGCGGGGAGGGTCCACAGCACGTTCGCGGTGATCCTCCGGGCCAGCAGCCCCGCGGTGTAGCCTCCCAGTCCGAAGAAGGCCGCGTGCCCGAAGGACAGTAGCCCCGTGTACCCAAAGAGCAGGTTGTAACCCAGGCTGAACAGGGCGTATACGAGGATCTGGGCTGCCAGGGCCTCGTAGGGGAGCCCCACGGGAAGGAGGACGAGGAAGGCGACCAGGGCCGCGGGAAAGGCCAGGGCCTGCAGGGGCCGGCGGGTCATGAGCAATTCAGACGGGACCTTCAGCTCCATGCCTACCCCTCACTCCGTGCCGAACAGACCCTGGGGCCGAACCAGCAGGGTGGCGATCATGAGGAGGAAGAGGACCACGTGCGCGAACACCGGGGCCAGGAGGAAGGTGAAGCTTTGAACCACACCCACCAGCAGCCCTGCCACCACCGCGCCCAGCAGGCTCCCCATCCCTCCGATGACCACGACCACGAAGGACTCCACGAGGATATCGAGCCCCATTTCCGGGAAGACGCCCCGCAGGGGCCCCGCCAGAGTCCCTCCTAGCCCCGCCAGGGCGACCCCTGCGCCGAAGGCGCCGGCCAGCACCCGGGCGATGTCCACCCCCAGAGCCTGCGTCATCAGAGGGTCCTGGCTCGCGGCCCGGACAAAGAGCCCCATGGGCGTGCGGTGCAGCCACCACCACACGCCCAACACCGTGAGGGCTGTAGCCAGGAGCACGAACAACCGGTATTTGGGGAAGAGACTGAACCCCAGGTTCACCATGCCCGCCAGTTCCGCGGGCACCCGGAACTGAGGGCCCACGGTTCCCCACAGGATCTTGACCCCCTCGATCACGACCAGGCTGACCGCGTAGGTGGCCAGCACGCTGTAAACAAGGCCCCGGCCGTAGAGCCGCCCGATCAGTCCCCGCTCCACCAGCACGCCGAAGGCAGCCATGCTCAAGGGAGCCACGAGGAGAGCAATCCAGAAGTGTCCGGTCCAGCCGACGGCGAAGGCGGCCAGGTATGCTCCGAGCATGTAGAAGGCGCCGTGGGCGAAGTTCACAATGCGCAGGATCCCGAAAATAAGGGAAAGCCCAATGGCCACGATCACCCAGATGGCACCTACCACCACGCCCGTCACGAGCTGCAGCAACAGGGCTTGCCCGCTCACGGGGACCGCCTCGTCTCCTCCCCTAGCGGTGTCCCAGGGCCTCGCAGCTGGGGATCACGCGCTCCCCCTCCACAGTGGCGATGATGTCGAAGAGCCCATAAGGCCCCCGCGGCCGCTCCCGTCCCCGCAGGAGGAAGATGGTCTGGACGGACTGGTGGTCGCACGCGCGCCAGTACTGGGTGTCCTTGTAGTGGGCGTAGCGGCGTCCCTCCATGGCCTTTGCCACCCGGTCGCTGTCCGTGGTTCCGGTCCGCTGCACGGCCTCCAGTAGCTCCCGCACGCCGCTGTAGGCGTAGGCCGCGTAGTCCGAGGGCACCCGGTTGAAGCGCCGGCTGAACTTCGTGTTGAACTCCTTCGCCTTGGGAATCCGCTCCTGGACCTCCCACCAGTAGCTTGAGGCACACACCACGTCTCCGAGCACCTCCGGACCCGCCTCCAGGGCTGCGGCGGTAGGGATGATGGGAACCGCGATCTGCGCCCGTTGCTTGAGGCCCAGTTCCACCGCCTGCTTGGCGGAATTCACGATGTCCCTTCCGAAGTTGTTCAGCACCAGCACGTCAGGACGGGCTGCCACGATCTTCGGCAGGTATGCGGAGTAGTCCGTGGTACCGAGGGGGTGTGGATCCACCCCCACCAGGGTCGCTCCCACCTCCCCGATCACGCGGCGCCAGGCGGCGGTGTGCTCCTGTCCGTAGGCGTAGTCTGCATAGAGGATGTACACCCGCTTTCCGCGGCCCTCCCGCAGGACATACCGGGCCAGGGCGGTGGAGGTCATCCAGGGTGTGAGGGCCTCGTGGAAGGTCCACGGGCTGAAATCCGGAGGCATGACGATCTTGTCCGACTGGCTGGTGGAGACGAAGATCCGGCGGTGGCGCTTGGCCACCTCGTTCACCGCGAGCTGCACCGCGGCGGAGAGCACGCCCGCCAGGAAGTGCACCCGCTCCCGCTCGATGAGCTCCAGCGCACGCCGGGCTCCCTCATCTGGGCTGAGCCTATCGTCCCGCACGAGGAGCTCCACCTGCCGGCCCAGCACACCCCCGGCCCGGTTGAACTCCTCCACCGCCAGGGTGGCTCCCTGTACCATGTAGTTCGCCTCGTCCGCAAAGGCTCCCGTGAGCGGGGCGGGGAACCCAATGCGGATGGGCTCCCGGGGTGCCGCATGGGCGATGGAGCGCAGAGCCTCCGGGACAGCCAGGGCTGCCCCTCCTGCCAGCGCACCTCTCAGGAACTCCCGCCGTGTGATTTTCATCCGCCTCACCCTCCTTTCGTCGGTTTCTGACCCCGTATCAGCTCCGCCACCCGCGCGGGACTGAGCGGAAGGGCGGTGACTTCCGCTCCGAACGGCTTGAGGGCATCCGCCACCGCATTCGCCAGCACCGCGGGCGCACCAGCGGTCCCACTCTCCGCCATCCCCCGCAGCCCCCCCACGGTCCGCGTGGACGGGGTCGAGAGGTGGTGGATCTCCACTTCCGGCGCCTCACAGAACCCGGGAAGGAGGTAGTCCAGGAGGGTGGAGGTGAGCAGCTGCCCCTGGGCGTCGTACACGAGGTCCTCGTAGAGGGCCTGGCCCAGGCCCTGCAGGATTCCGCCCCGCAGCTGCCCGTCCACGAGCCCCGGGTTGATGATGGGGCCGCAATCCTCCACCACGACGTATTTCAAAATGTTCACGGCCCCCGTCTCGGGCTGCACCTCCACCACCATGGCCTGCGCCGTATATGCAAAGGTGGCGGGGATCTCCGGCTCCCAGTGGACCATCACCTCCAGGCCTGGCTCCATTCTAGCGGGCAGGTCCACGGCCACGAAGTAGGCGGTGTGGGCGATCTCCTCCAGCGACAGACTGCGGGCCGTGGTACCCCGCACAAAGGCACGTCCCTCCGCCAGTTCGATGTCCTCCGGCGCGGCTTCCAGCAGGTGGGCCGCGATGTGCTGGATTTTCTCCCGCAACCTCCGGGCCGCCAGCAGGGCCACGGCTCCACCCGCCACGGCCCCCCGGCTGGCCCAGGCTCCTCCGCCATATGGGGTGGTGGCGGTATCCCCCATCACCACGGTGACCCGCTCCAGGGGAACCCCGAGGGTGTCCGCGATGAGCTGCGCGAGCGCCGTGTGCAGCCCCTGCCCTTGCGTGGTGGTCCCCAAAGCCGCGATGATCCCGCCGGAGGGATCCACCCGGAGGATGCAGCCCTCCTGGGTGGCCGCCTTCAGCCCCAGCCGACCGTAGAACCCGCCTCCCCGGGCGGTGGCGTCCACAAGACAGCAGATCCCCACGCCCAGGTAGCGCCCCTGCTCCCGCAGCCGCGCCTGCTCCGCCCTCCACCTTCCGTAGTCCACGAGTTCCAGCAGCTTCTCCAGGCCCTCCAGGTACTGACCCGCGTCGTAGACGTGCCCGGTGACCGTCGCGTAGGGGAACGTGCGGATGAGGTTCCGGCGCCGGATCTCCGCGGGGTCCATCTGGAGGGCGTCCGCGGCGAGGTCCATCACCCGTTCCATGACAAAGGTACTCACGGGGATGGCCACGCCCCGGTACACGGCCACGGGTGCCTTATTGGTCATCACCACGTCCAGGGTGTAGGCGTAGTGGCGCAGATCGTACGGTCCCGGGAGCTCCCGGGCCAGCATGCTGCCCTCGATGATGGGACCCCGCCCCGCCACCGCGTAGGCGCCCGCATCGCTGATCACGTGGATCCGCATGGCCCGGAGCTTCCCCGCGGCGTCGAAGCCCGCCTCCACATCCACCACGGCTTCCCGCGCGTGCGTGTCGCCCAGCAGGCTCTCCCGTCGATCCTGCACCCACTTCACGGGCCGCCCCAAAAGCCTTGAGAGGGCGCACACCACCATCTCCTCCGGATAGATGGGCAACTTGATTCCGAAGGCTCCCCCCACGTCCGGGCTGACCACGCGGATCCGGCTCAGGGGCAAGCCCAGGATCTCGGAGAGCACTGCCCGGGCGAGGTGCACATCCTGGTGCCCCATCCACACCGTGAGGGTTTCCTCCCGCGGGTCCCAGCGAGCCAGAACTCCCCGGCCCTCCAGGGGCACCGCGGTGACCCGATTGCTGCGGAAGCGCTTCCGGACCACTACGGCACAGCCCCTGAGCTCTGCTTCGGGATTCCCCGCCTGGAAGGTCTGGTGGGAGACCACGTTGTCCGGCCACTCCTCGTACAGCCGGGGGCTGTCGGGCTTCATCGCCTCCAGCGCGTCTACCACCGGGGCAAGCGGCTCGTACTCCACCGTCACGAGCTCACACAGGTCCTCCGCCACATACCGATCCCGCGCCACCACCACGGCCACCGGTTCTCCGACCCACCGCACTTTTTCGCTAGCCAGGGGTGTGACGCGCGCCTGCCGGATAGGACCCCGCGGCATGGTCCAGTAGGGACGCAGGAGGTCCCGCAGATCCTCCCACGCATACACCCCGATCGCCTCCGGATGGCTCCGGGCGGCCTGTAGGTCGATGCGCCGAATGCGCGCATGGGCGTAAGGACTGCGGGCGAAAGCGACCTCTACCTGATCCGGAAGACTGAGGTCATCCAGGTACCGTCCCCGGCCCTCCACGAACCGACGGTCCTCCCAACGGGGGACGCGCTGGCCCACGTACCGGCCGCTAGGGAGCACGGTATGCCTCCCTCTGCGTGAGGAGCACAGCAGCGCGCTGAACGGACCGCACAATATCCACGTATCCCGTGCAGCGGCACAGGTTGCCCGCAAGAGCACGACGGATCTCGTACTCCGAGGGATTCGGATGCTCCTGCAGCAGGCGGTATGCGGAGAGGATCATGCCGGGCGTGCAGAACCCACACTGGAACCCGAACTCCTCGATGAACGCCCGCTGGACGGGGTGAAGTTCCCCGGAGGTGTTCAGCCCCTCCACCGTAAGGATCTCATATCCGTCCGCCTGCACCGCGAACATCAGGCAGGAACGCACCACCTCCCCATCCAGGAGCACGGTGCACGCGCCGCACACCCCGTGCTCGCACCCCAGATGCACGCCCGTGAACCCCAGATCGCGGCGCAGGACGTCCGCCAACAGGCGGCGCGGCTCTACCGCCAACTGGTAGGGCTTGCCGTTGACCGACAGGGCGATGGAGATACGGTCCATTACATCTCCTCTCCCACGGCCTGTTGAAGCACCCGGCGTACGAGCCAGCCTGCCAGCCGCTGGCGGTACCAGGCGGGCGCGTGGACGTCGTCGTAGCCCTCCACGGCGCAGGCGAAGGAGGCAGCCTCGGCCACCCGCTCCTCCGAGAGGGGAGCGCCCTGTAGGACCTGCTCGGCCTCGCGAAGCCTTACCGGAACGGGTCCTGCACCGCCCACCGCCACCCGGGCAGCAGCCACCCTGCCCTGCCCGTCCAGGTGGAGTACGCAGGCGGCCAGGGCTAGGGCGAACCCACCCTCGTGGCGGGTGAACTCCGCAAATCCCCAGCGGGTGGTCTCTCCGAACACGGGTACCCGGACCTCCACCAGGAGTTCCTCAGGGCGGATGCAGGTGGTGTAGGGACCCACGAACAGATCTTCGATCGGCACTTCCCGTCGGCCGTCTGTGGACTCCAGCACCACCACGGCCCCCGTGGCGAGAAGCACGCAACCGAGTTCTGCCGCGGGATCCGCATGGGCGAGACTTCCTCCCACGGTCCCGCGGTTCCGGACGGCGGGAAACCCGATGTGGGCTGCGGCCCGACTCAGGATGGGACAGGCTTCCGTTACCCTCACATCCCGCTCCACCTGCCGGTGCCGGACGAGGGCTCCCAGGATCAGCACTCCATCCCGCCGCTCCAGGGTTCCCAGCTCCGCGACGCGGTTGATGTCCACCAACACCTTGGGGCGGGCGAGCCGCAGATTCATCAGAGGCACCAAACTCTGCCCCCCCGCCAGCACCTTGGCGTCCTCCCCGTAGCGGGCAAGCGCCTCCATGGCCTCCATGCGGGTCTGCGGCCGTACGTACCGAAACGGCGCCGGTTTCATCCTCGGGTGCCGTCAACGGGGAACTACCACCGCTCCACCACGATCTTCTTCTCCGTGTAGAACTCCACCGCGTCCCGCCCCTGGCCGTGGAGGTCGCCGAAGAAGCTCTCCTTCATGCCCCCGAAGGGGTAGAAGGCGATGGGCTGGGCCACCCCCACGTTGATCCCGATGTTGCCCACCTGCGCCTCATAGCGGAACTTCCGGGCCGCGGCCCCGCTGCGGGTGAACAGGCAGGCCATGTTCCCGTACTGGCCCCGGTTCACCAGCTGAATGGCCTCGTCCAGGTCCCGCACATAGATCAGGCCCAGCACCGGTCCGAAGATCTCCGTGCGGGCAACTAGACCTTCCGGCGGGACGTCCTCCAGCACCGTGGGCCGCACGAAGAAGCCGCCCTCATATCCAGGGATCCGAGCGCCCCGTCCGTCCACCAGGATCCGGGCTCCTTCCTCCGCGCCTTTGCCGATGAGTCCCTCGATGCGCTCCTTGCTCTCCCGCCGGATCACCGGCCCCATCTCCACTCCCGGATCCAGCCCGTACCCCACCCGGCGGGAGGCGGCCAGGTCTGCGATGGCCTCCCGAAACCGCCCCTGCGCTTCGCCCACCACCACCGCCAGCGAGCTCGCCAGGCACCGCTGCCCCGCGCACCCGAAGGCGGAATCGGCCACGGCCCGGGGTACCCACTCCAGATCCGCGTCCGGGAGCACGATCACGGGGTTCTTCGCTCCACCCTGGCACTGGGCGCGCTTGCCCCCCGCGGCGGCCCGTGCGTACACATACTTCGCCACGGGGGTGGAGCCCACGAAGCTGATGGCCCGGATCAGCGGGTGATCCAGGAGGGCGTCTACCGTCTCCTTCGCCCCGTTCACCACGTTCACCACGCCCGGCGGAAGCCCTGTCTGCTCCACCAGGCGCATGAGCTTCTGCATCGTCAGCGGCGTCTTCTCAGACGGTTTCACGATAAACGTGTTGCCGCACGCGATGGCGTACGGCAAAAACCACAGGGGGATCATCCCAGGGAAGTTGAACGGGGTGATGGCGGCCACCACGCCCACGGGCTGCCGAAACATGTACTCGTCGATACCCCGGGCGATGTCCTCGTTGTTGTACCCCTGCATGAGGCTGGGGATCCCGCAGGCCACCTCCACGTTCTCGATGCCCCGCCGCAGCTCCCCTACGGCCTCCGCATACGTTTTCCCGCATTCCTCCGTGATGGTGCGGGCGAGGTCCTCCAGGTTCTCCTCCAGCAGGTGTTTCAACCGGAACAGGTATTGCACCCGCTCCGTGGGCGGAGTTCGGCGCCACTCCGCACCCGCGCGGGCCGCGGCCAGGGCCGCCCGGTCCACGTCCTCCGGGCTGCTCGTCACCACCCGCGCGATGACCTCCCCGGTGGCGGGGTTGTACACGGGCAGGACCTCCTGCCCCTGGGGCCGCTTCCACACCCCACCCACGCAGTTCAGAACCTCCTGGACCTCCACGCCCCGCATCCCGTGATCCTCCCACCCATCCTCCCCGGGGTACCTTCCCCTGGGGGGTGTTCGGATATCCGGACATTATCCGATATTTAGAACAATCGGCTTCAGTACAGCAAACCCCCTGGAATTTTGTCAACTGGCTGTTATCCCCGCGGACGGCAGACCGGAACCCGTCCTCCCAGCCGTTCGGACAGCACGGTGGCGAGGTGTCGGATTTTCCCGCCGAGATCCTGGAGGCGATCCCGCCGGGTTCTGGCCTTCACCATGCTGAAGGCGACTCCCGCGCGTACGTCTCCGGATACGCACAGGGGAGCTCCCACGCAGCACATCCCTTCCACCGTCTCCTCGTCGTCCACGGAGTATCCCCGGGCCCGGGTCGTTCGCAGCTCCTCGAGGAGTTCCTCCACCTGCCCGATGCTGCGCCGGGTGGGGCGTACCAGGGGCTGGCCGGAGAACAGGGCGCGCACCTCCTCCTCCCGGAGGGTGCTCAGAATGGCCTTTCCCGTGGCTGTGGTGTGGGCCGGAAGGCGCAGGCCGATCCGGTAGTTCACCGCGATGGGCTGGGTGCCGTTCCGGCAGGCCACGTACACCACCTCCCGTCCATCCAGCACGGAGAGCACAATGGTCTCCTCGTGTCGGGGAACCAGCTCCTCGCATACCCGGTGGAACTCCGTGCCCAGGTGGGTGGCGGCGTCGTACGCCCTGTAGAAGTCCAACACCCGCACCCCGATCCGGAAGCCCCCTCCGTCCGTGCGCTCCAGCAGGCGCTCCTGCAGGAGGGTGGTGCAGAGATCGTGTAGGCTGCTCTTGGGGATTCCCAGGATCCGCGCGAGTTCTCCCAGGGTCGGGGGGTGCGCGGCGCTGCCCACGGCCTCCAGGATCCGGATGGCCCGAAGGACGGAGGGAACGATTCCCTGGCTCCGCCGCGCGCCCCCCCGGAGCTTGACCCCTGCGGTGCTCGCCGGACTCACCGCCGACCGCCCACCAGCCCCTGCTCCCGCCACTTCTGGAACACCCGGCGGATCTGACGGGCCGCGGCGTCCAGGGCCTGCTCGGGCGTGTCGATCCCCTGGGCCACCCGGGCGAACATCACGTTGAGGATCCACGTGTTGAACACCTCGTCGATGGCCGCACTCGAGGGCCCGGGCCACCCCACGTTGTGTGCCCACTCGTATGCGGTCTCGATGGTCACCAGCTTATCCGGACGGTCTCCCGCGGCCCGGCTCACGGGATCGTTGCGCAGGTATGCGAGCCGCTTGGCCTTGGGGATGGCGTTCTCGAAGGTGGGGTAGTCGTAGGCCTGGGAAGCCTGGAACTTCCCGGGGGCCCAACCCTCCCGGGCTGCCACGTCGGGATCGTAGCTCAGGATGAGGTCGATGAGCAGCTTCTTCGCCGCCTCCCGCACGGGACGGGGCCGGTTCTTCCAGATGAAGTAAACCCCCATGACGTGCTCCAGCCCGCGGGCTCCTGCCGGTCCCTGCGGCGCCCGCTCCGTGATCAGGGTATCCCGCGCGAGGAGCACGGCCTTGCTGGTCTTGGGATCCTCTCCCCGCTTGAGGGCCTGGGCGGCCAGGGCCTGGGCGGTCCGGGTGATGGAGATGGCGTTCATGGCGATGGAGATACGGCCTGCCAGGAATTCCTCGTTGTTGGAGGCCGCGGTCCACGCGAAGACCCCCGCAAACATGGTCTCGTTGTAGAGATCCCGCACGAACTTCAGGGCGTCCAGGGTCCGCTGTCGGTAGGGCGGGACATCCAGGATCACGTTGCCGCCCTCGTCCTGCTCGCCGGTGCCCCAGGAGTAGAGGAGGCTGCGCAGCCACATCCCCGTGTCGATCTCCTGGCTCAGCCCCAGGCCCACGGGGTGGCCCATGCGTCGCAGCTCCCGCCCCACCTTGCGGACGTCGTCCCACGTCACCGGTCCCGGTGTGGAGCGCCCCAGGGCCTTACCGGAGGCTTCCCGCCACATCCACCCCCGGTAGTGCATGGGGTCCGGCACGAAGTTGTCTGAGATCCCGAAGTACCGCCGGGTCACGGGGTTGTAGGTGCTCTTCTCCGCAAGCGGGATGTACGGTCCTACCTTGCGCTTGAGCTCCTCGATGACCTCCCGGTGGGCGTCCGTGTCCACCTGCCGCTCCAGGGTGGCGGGCGGGGTGAGGTACTGGATCATGTCGTGCCCCGGATCCGCACCCGCGGCCACCCGGGCCGCCTCCCCCGCGGCAATGGCGGGGATTTCCGCCAGTCCCACGTTCTCCACCACCACCCGTACGCCGTTCTTCTCCCCCCACCGGGGCGCGAACACCTTGTTGAACCATTCGTCGTAGGGTGGAACGAAGTGTCTCCACTGCAGGATGCGCAGGGTCACGGGCTGAGCCGCGGTCTTCTCCGTAAAGATGAACGGTCCGAAACTGGCCGCGGTGAGCCCCGCGCCCACAAGCCGCAAGAACTCCCTCCGGGTCACGAGGCGCCACCTCCCCTCCGCGACCCGTACCCACCGCAGTTCCTGCCTCTCGTCCGACATGTCCTCGTGCACCCCCCTTCTCATCGGATCGCTCCCGCCGTGGTGAACCCACGCACGAACTTGTCTATCACGAAGTAGTACAGGATAGCCACGGGCACACTCGCCAGGAACGCGCTCGCCATGAGCGGCCCCCAGTCGAAGATATCCCCGCGGACCATGTCCGCGGGGACCCCCACACTCACCGTCTTGCGGGCCACGTTGGTGACGAAGGAGAGGGCGTAGACGAACTCCTGAGCGGAGATGGTAAAGCTGAAGATCACCACCGCGATGATACCCGGAACCGCGAGGGGCAGGGTGACCCGCCAGAAGGCGCCCAGTCGGCTGTACCCGTCCACCAGGGCCTGCTCCTCCAGCTCCGGAGGGATGGACTTGAAGAACCCCATCAGCAGCCAGGTGGCGAAGGGCACGGTGATGGTGGGGTAGATCAGGATGAGGGACCAGAGGGTGTTGTGCAGCCGCAGTTCACTCACCACCCGGGCGAGAGGGATGAAGAGCAGGGTGGGAGGAACCAGGTACACGAGGAACATCCCGATCCCCAGCTGCGTGCCCCACGGTCCCAAAAACCGGCTGAGGCTGTAGCCCGCGGGCAGGGCCAGCAGGAGGGTGATGGCCACCACCACCACCCCCACCAGGGCGGTGTTCACGATCCAGTTGGCATACAGGGTCTTGGTGAACACGTACTCCAGGTGCTCCAGGGTGGGAGGTTCGTTAAACCAAAAGGGGTTGTTCACGGGGTTGTAGAGGTCGGAATTCCGCTTGAAGGCGGTGATGAGCATCCAGGCAAAGGGGAAGGAGGTGAAGGTGCAGAAGGCCACCAGGATCAGGGCACGCCCGCCGACCCGCAGAGCTCTCTGCCAGTTTCCGCGCTTCCGCACTACGTCACCTCCGCCCGCCGGGCGGCTCGCAGGATGAGGACCGCCGCCACAAGGAGCACGGGGAACAGGAAGAGGGAGATGGCCGCCCCTACGCTGAGGTTTCCGCCCACGATCCCCTTGAAGAAGGCGAGGCTGCTGAGCACCTGGGTGGTGTCAAAGGGCCCGCCCCGGGTGAGCACATACACCACCGCCATGTCCGTGAAGGTGAAGATAGTGCCGAACAGAACCGCCACGCTCATGATGGGAAGCAGCAGGGGGAGCTCGATCTGGAAGAGCTTCCGCCAGAACCTCGCCCCATCCACCTCCGCCTGGTCCAGCAGGTCCCGGGGCAGGGAGGTAAGGCCAGCCAGGAGGACCACGGTGGCGAAGGGCAGCATCCGCCACACGTGCACCATCACCACGGAGAACATAGCCAGATTCGGTTTCCCAAGCCAGAAGGTGTTCTGGCCGTGGGGCAGCAATCCCAGCTGCCAGGCCACCCAGTCCAGGACGCTGAACCGGGCGTGGAGGATCCACAGCCAGCCGATGGTGGAGAGCGAGACCGGGGCCACCCAGGGGAGCAGGAGGAGAAAGAGCACGAACCCCTTGCCCCGGAACTCCGTACTCAGGGCCCGGGCGAGGACATTGGAGAGCAGGATCACCGCCCCCTGTGCGGAGAGGGTGAAGACGAAGGTGTTCTTGAGGGCCGTGCGGAAGACCCGGTCCTGGACCACCTCTGAGAAGTTCCGCAACCCGATGAAGCTCCCGTAGGGGTTCCCGGTGGTGGCGTCCGTGAGGCTCAGGTAGAGCGCATAGAGGAAGGGCAGACCTACGAGGAGGACTACGTACAGGAAGGCGGGCAAAACGAGCAGGGGCGCGAACACCCGCTCCCTCCGAAGCCAGCGGCCCCCCCGCGTGAGGAAGCTCACCCAGGGCCGGACAGCAGCAGTGGACGACCTCATCCGGCCCTCTCCGCGCCTATTCTGTAGACCCTCCTGCGCAAGGCCGCCCCTATCACCGCCCCCGATCCGCCTTAATTATACGGACCCCGCGTCAAGCCCGCCCCCACCCGCGAGCTGCCGCGCGAGCAGGACCAGGGCCGAGTGGTCCAGCTTTCCGCGGCCCGTGGCCACCAGGGCTCCCAGGAGCTCGTGGGTGATGGCGGTTCCGGGAAGGGGCACCCCGTAGGCCCGTCCGGCCTCCAGGGCAAGGCGCAGATCCTTGTGGTGCAGCTCCACCCGAAAGCCCGGGACGAAGTTGCCCTCCAGCATGCGCTGCCCGTGCACCTCCAGGATGCGGCTATAGGCGAAGCCCCCGAGCAGAGCCTCCCGCACCTTTGCGGGATCCACCCCTGCCCGCTCCGCCAGCACCAAGGCCTCGGAGACCGCCTGGAGGGTGAGGGCTACCACGATCTGGTTGCAGGCCTTGCACACCTGCCCCGCTCCATGGGGTCCCAGGTGCACGACGTGCCGCCCCAGGATCTCGAAGAGGGGACGGCATCGCTGGAAGACCTCCGCGGGCCCTCCCACCATGATGGCGAGGGTTCCCTCCTCCGCACCCCGCTGTCCACCGCTGACGGGTGCATCCAGCATCTCGATCCCGCGCTCGTGCAACCGTTTCGCGAAGCTCCGGGTGGCCTCGGGCGATATGGTGCTCATGTCGATGAGCACCGAGCCCGGCCGCATCCCCTCCACGAGTCCCTCTGGCCCGAAGAGCACCCGCTCCACGTCCGGGGTGTCCGGAAGGACGGTGATCACCACATCCGAGGCCTGTCCGACGCCCTTCGGGGATCCCCCATCCGTGGCTCCCAGGGCCACCAGTTCCTCCACGGGCGCCCGGCTCCGGTTGTGCACCACCAGGCGGTACCCGGCCCGCAGGAGGTTGCGGGCCATGGGTCTGCCCATGATCCCGAGGCCGATCACGCCCACCCGGGTGGTCTCCGGGGTCACCCTCATGACGTTCCCTCCTGGAGGTGTGCCCGCACCCGCTGCAGGGCTGAGGAGGCCGCAGCCGCCAGAAGGCGGCTGTCGCTGGCGATGCCCACGAACCGGAATCCCTGCGCGATGCGGCGGAGCGCCTCCTCCGGATCTGAGGCCAGGTACCCGGCGGCCTTGCCGTGCCCCAGGGCCGCGGAGAGCACCTTCTGCACCGCCTCCTCGTACTCCGGTGCCTCGAACCGCCGGAAGCACCCTACGCTCGCGGAGAGATCGTTGGGCCCCACAAAGAGGACGTCCACCCCCTCCACGGCCGCAATCTCCTCCGCCTGCTCCAGTCCCTGCACCGTCTCCACTTGGCAGATCACCAAGGCCTCCCGGTTCCAGGCGGCGAAGTACGCCGGGAGGTCCAGGCCGTATCGGCTCGCCCGGGTGCCCGCGACCCCTCGAATCCCCTCGGGAGGGTAGCGGGAGGCTAGGACGGCCCTCCGGGCCTCCTCCGGAGAACTCACCAGGGGAACGATCACGCCCATGGCGCCCCGATCCAGGGCCAGCTTGATGAGGGCGGCGTCGTTGGCCGCCACCCGCACGATGGGGGTCACGCCGGTCCCCCGCATGGCCCGCAGCTGGTGCTCCACCGTCTCCCAGCTGGCGGGCCCGTGCTCCGTGTCCACCACGAGCCAGTCCGGTTCGAAGGCACTCAGCAGCTCCGCCACCGCCGGGCACGGAAAGCTCAGCCAGTGTCCGATCACGGGAAGGCCCCGCTGCAGCCGGCGTTTGACCCGGTTTTCCATCAAGGAAGCACCTCCCGCATCCACCCGAAGGACTCCGCGCTCGGTCCCTGAGGCCGGTACTCCGCACTTACATATCCCGTGTACCCGCTTGCCGCAATCCGGCGCAGCAGGTAGCGAAAGTTGATCTCACCGGTGCCGGGCGGTCCGCGATCCGGGGAATCCGCAATCTGGATGTGGCCGATCCTGTCCACGTGCCGGGTGATGGTGTCGGTGAGGTTCCCCTCGCTGCGCTGCATGTGGTAGACGTCGTACTGGAACTTCAGGTTGGGCTCCGCCACCTCCTCCAGGATCGCGAAGGCTTCCGCGGAGGTGTGCAGGAAGTAGTCGGGAGCATCGTGGGGGTTGAGGGCCTCGAAGAGCAGCAGGATTCCCCAGCGCTCAATGGCCCGGGCCGCCTCCCGGAGGTTCTCCACCAGAACCCGGCGCTGGTCCGCCCGGGGGATGTCCGGGAGGGCGTTTCCCACCAGTACGTTCAGGCGGCGGCATCCCAGATGCTGCGCCACCTCGATCCCCAGCTCCACCGTTTCCCGGAAGCGCTCCCGCCGGTCTGGGTGACATGCGTACCCCCGTTCCCCAGCGGCGAAGTTCCCCACTTCCAGGTTGAAGAGCACGAGTTCCAGCCGTAGCCGTCGCAGCTCCCGGGCGATGGCCCCCAGATCCTCCCCGTAGGGGAACCAGAACTCCACCGCGGAAAACCCCGCCCGGCGGGCGTGCTCGAACCGTTCCAGGAAAGGGAACTCCGTGAACAGGATGGAGAGATTGACCGCAACCCGCAAGGAAAGTCCTCCTGGGCATCCTCCAGGACGAGAATTGGCCACGGGGCCGCGCAACCCTGCTCAACCTATCGGTCGGGAAACTCCGGCACGGGCAGGTAGCGGCCCAAGGGTTCCGCCACCACCAGGGCCAGGAGGGCATTGAGGGCCGCCTTCACCGCGTTGAAGGGAACGATGGCTGGAAGCAGCAGCCCCGCCACCCGAGCCGGTGGCATCCCGAACTCCAGGTACAGGATCACGAAGTTAGCGGGGATCATCACCAGCACCCGGGCACCCATCCCCACCAGGGCCGCGGCCAGGAGCCGCCAGGGGAAGGCACCGCCCATGCGCCGGTAGGCCCATGCGGTCACGGCCACGAACGTGCCCGCGGCAATGAAGTCCGCGAGGGGCCCGAAGGGTCCTTTTGCCCGGAACAGGAGGAAAAGCACGTCCTTCAGGAACACCACCAGCACCCCGGTGCCGGGACCGTAGAGGACCCCGGCCACCAAGGCGGCGGCGTCGCTGGGATCGTACTTCAGAAAGGGGGCCTGAGGTAGGATCGGGAGCTGCACCGTAGCCATGAGCAGGAAGGCCACCGCCACGAGCAGCCCCGTCATCACCACCCGGTGTGCCCGCACCTCTCGCCTCCGAGGCATGGAATCCGTCTGGATGCGGGACTTCTACGAACAGGATCCCCCTTCCTGCCAACGCGTGGGCCCCGACCGCTGTCGGGCGGTCTACCGCCGGCTTCTCGACGGCTCCACGGCGGTTTCCCGGACGGGTCAGAGCGGGCTGAACCGGTCAGGGCTCAGGGGCACCAGGTCTTCGGGTTCTTCCCCCGCCACGAGCTGCGCTACCAGCTCCCCGGTCACCGGGGCCAGGGAGATGCCCAGGGTCCCGTGGCCGGTTGCTACCACCAGGTTGTCCAGACCCCGCGGCCTACCCACTACGGGGAGGCCATCCGGCGTGCACGGCCGGAGCCCGGACCAAACCACCCCTCCCTCCGGCTCCAGCCGCAGGTACCGGGAGGTAGCCCTGCGGATGGCCCTCACGCGCCGGGGGTTGGCGGCGTCCTCCCCTATCCCCAACTCCAGGGTGCCCGCCAGTCGCACCCGGGGCCCCTCCGCACGACTCCAAAGCGGAGTCACAGCCACCCGGGCCTCGCTGAGCATCAGGGGGCTTCCCGGTAGGGACCCACCGGCCAGGGTCACGCTGTATCCCTTGGCGGGGAGGACAGGGAGGCGCACCCCCACAGGGCACAACAATGGCCCGCTCCACGCGCCCGCGGCCACCACCACCGCCGCCGGCCGGATCTCCTGCCCGTTCCATTGCACCGCCACCATCCTGCCGCGCCGCTGAAGGCGCGCGGGGCAACCCGCCCGCACCTCCACGCCGAGGCACAGGGCGCGCTGCGCCAGGGCCTGCACCAGGGCCGCGGGATCCAGGTGGGCGTCGTGGGGAAAGTACACCGCACCGGCCACCTCAGGTCGCAGCAAGGGCTCCCGCTCCCGCGCGGCCTCGCCGTCCAGCACCTCCGCGACCATCCCCTCTCGGCGGAGCCGATTGACCTCGTGCAGGAAGGCCCGGTACTCCCGCTCGTCCAGGAAGACAGAAAGCGAGCCGGCCCGGTGCCATCCGAAGTCCAGTCCCTCCGCCGCCAGCTGCTCGTACAGTTCCAGGCTCCGGCGCTGCAACCGCACCAGCAGGGGGACGGCAAGGCGTACGTGCGCGTCCGTACCGGACCTTAGGAAGCGCCATAGCCAGGTCCACAGGTTTCTGTCCGGCCGCAGAGGCACGTACAGGGGGCTTTCGGGGTCCAGCATCCACCGCAGGCCGCGCCGCACGACACCGGGCTCCGCGAGGGGGAGGCTGTGCGAGGGCGCCACCAACCCTGCATTCCCCCAGGAGGCGCCTGCCCCGGGGTGTTTGCGTTCCAGGAGGAGCACCCGCAGCCCATCGCGCGCCAACGCGCACGCGCAGCACAGGCCTATGGCACCCCCACCCACCACGACCACGTCGGCTTTGTCCACGGAATCCTTCCCGCGTCCCAGGACGGGAACCTGGAGCTTGGTGGCCCCAGGGGAATTCGAATCCCCGTCTCCGCCTTGAGAGGGCGGTATCCTAGGCCTCTAGACGATGGGGCCACCCACCGCTGCCGCTGGCTGGGGGAGGAGGATTCGAACCTCCACTAACGGGTCCAGAGCCCGTTGTCCTACCGTTAGACGATCCCCCACCGGCCGCCCATCATTATTCCCGAACTCCGCCTCCTCTGTCAAACGCCTCCGGCCTCCTCTGTCAAACGCCTCCGGCCCGCTACGCCACCCCTGCCAGGGCTCGGGCCTCTTCCAGCCGTCGCAGCACCCGCTCCTTTCCCAGTACCTCCATGAGCTCGAACAGCCCGGGGCCCACCGTCCGTCCGGTCAGGGCTACCCGCACCGGATGCACCACCGCCCGCATCCCGAGCCCGGAAGCCTCTGCGAACGCCCGGAGGGCCTGCTCGATGCGGTCCGCGTGGAAGGGGTCCACGGGCTCCAGGGTCGCCCGCACCTCGGCCAGGAGCTCGGACGCGCCCGCGAGATACCTGGCCACCGCCTGAGGGTCGTAGCGGGGTCGGTCCAGGAAGAAGAAATCCGCGTAGAGCACTAGATCGGATCCCACCTTCAGCCGGTCACCCAGGATCCCGATCACCCGCCGCACCAGGCTTCGCTCCGCCTCCGTCACCGGCTCTTCCAGCAGTCCCCGTCGGACCAGGTAGGCGGTCGCTAGGTCCACGAGCCGATCAGGGTCAGATTGCCGCAACTGACGCAGGTACTCTCCGTTCATCCACACGAGCTTCTGCCGGTCGAACACGGGGCTCGCACCCTTGAGCTCCCGGATGTCGAACCGCTCGATGAGCTCCTCTGTGGGGAAGAGCTCCCGGCCGTCCTCCGGATACCAGGCCAGGAGGGCGAAGAAGTTCCGCAGGGCCTCCGGCAGGAAGAGCTCGTCCCGGTACTCCCGGAGGGCGGTATCCCCGTGTCGCTTGCTGAGCTTCTTCCGGTCCGGCCCCAGGAGGACGGGGAGGTGGGCGAAGGCGGGGGGAGTCCAGCCCAGGGCGTGGTACATGAGAAGCTGACGGGGGGTGTTCCCCAGGTGCTCCACGCCCCGCAGGACGTGGGTGATGGCCATGGTGTGGTCGTCCACCACGTTCGCGAAGTTGTACAGCGGGGTACCGTCCGAACGCACGATGAGGAAGTCATCGAGCTCCGCGAGGTCAAACACGACCTCCCCTCGGATGAGGTCCTGGACCACCACCGCCCTCCGCCCTTCCCGTTCCTGCAGCCACCCGGGATCTCCGAGGGAGGGATTTCGGAACTGCTCCACGTGAAACCGCAGCGCCGGCCGCCGGCCCTCCGCCTGCAGCCTCGCACGTTCCGCATCGTCCAGGTTCCGGCACCGGCCGGAGTATCGAGGAGGTCGGCGCTCTGCCTCCGCCCGCCGTCGTTCCGCCAGGAGTTCCTCGGGGGTGCAGTAACACGGGTAGGCGACTCCCCGGCGCAGGAACTCCTCCGCGTAGCGGGCGTAGAGCTCCCTCCGCTCCGTCTGGCGGTAAGGACCGTAGGGTCCGCCCACGTCCGGACCCTCGTCCCAGTCGATCCCCAGCCACCGCAGATCCTCACAGATGGCCTGCTCGTATTCCACGGTGGAGCGGGAGCGGTCCGTGTCCTCGATGCGGAGTACGAAGACACCTCCGTGGTGGCGGCTGAACAGCCAGTTGAAGAAGGCGTTCCACGCTCCGCCCACGTGCAGGAACCCCGTGGGGCTCGGCGCGTACCGCGTCCGAACGCTCATGTCCTCCTCCCGGGGCTAACCGGATTACGTGAACAGGGCGCTCACGGACTGATCCGCGTGGATGCGGCGGATGGCCTCCGCCAGCAACGGTGCTGCGGAAAGCACTGTGATGTTGGCTCGCCGCTTCTCCTCGGCCACCGGAATGGTGTTCGTCACCAGGAGTTCCCGGATCTCCGGGCGGGCGAGCCGTTCCAGGGCTCCCGGAGCCAGGATGGGATGCGTGGCACACAGGTACACCTCCGGCCGCGCCCCTGCCCGCAGCAGCGCCTCTACCGCCACCTCCACCGTCTCCGCCGTGGCGATCATCCGGTCGATGAGGATGGGCGTGCGCCCCTCCACCTCGCCCACCAGCTGCACCGGCGTCTTGCCGCCCTCGGCCCTGCGCTGGAACACCACCGCAAGTGGCAGGCCGAGACGATCCGCGAGGCGCTTGGCCTGCTTCACTGCGCCGTCGTCCGGCGCCACCACCACCCCGTCCGAGATCTGACGCTGCCGGAGGGCCTCCGCGAACAGGGGGAGGGCCCGCAGGTGGTCCACGGGGACGGTAAAGAACCCCTCGATCTGGTCCGCATCCAGGTCCATGGTGAGCACCCGATGGATCCCCGCCACCGTGAGCAGGTCGGCCACCAGGCGCGCGGAGATCGGCTCCCGGGGTGCGGACTTCCGGTCCTGCCGCGCGTACGCGTAGTACGGGATCACCGCGGTGATCCGCCCCGCGCTGGCCCGGCGGAGGGCGTCGAGCATGATGAGGAGCTCCATCAGGTTCTCGTTCACGGGATGGCACAGGGGCTGGACCACGAAGGCGTCCACCCCCCGGGCGTTCTCCTCGTACCGCACGTAGATCTCCCCATCCGCGAACCGTCGGATGTAGACCCGGCCCATGGGGATCTCCAGGTAGTCCACGATCTCCTGTGCCAGACCAGGGTTCGCGGTTCCGGAGAAGACCTTCAGGGGTCCGTAGTCCATCCCCAACCGGATCCTACCACGTGGCGGCTCTTAGGCGCGGTCCGACGGGGGTGCGCTCGCCCGGCCCGACCGCCGCGCCTCCACCAGGAACCGGATGGCGGTCCGCTCCTCGCCGTTGATGAGGACCTTGGTGAAGGCGGGGACCACCACGATCTCCAGGCCGTTGGGCGCCACGAACCCCCGTGCGATGGCGATGGCCTTCACCGCTTGGTTCACGGCACCGGCTCCGATCGCCTGCAGCTCCACGGATCCGTGCTCCCGCAGGATCGCCGCGATGGCTCCGGCCACCGCCTTCGGGTTTGACTCCGCAGAGACCTTCAGCACCTCCGGCACCGACTCACCCCCGCGTGTCCTGTCGCGTGTTTGTATTCCGCCTTCCCCCTGGCTTCTCCTCTCCCCTCCGGAGGACCAGCCACACGAAACGCACCAGGGCGAGTTGGCGGCGCCACCGGCGGGGTTCCTGCAGGAGGCGGTACAGCCACTCCAGGTGCACCCGCTGTACAAAGCCCGGTGCCCGGCGGACCCGGCCCGCGAGCACATCCAGGCTCCCGCCCACCCCCATGGCCAGCCGTACCCCGAGCTCGGGAAGGTGGCGGCTCAACCACTTCTCCTGCCGGGGCATCCCCATCCCCACGAACAGCAGGTCCGCGCGGCTCTCCGCGATCCGCTCGACCACCGGTCCGTCGTCCGGGAAGTACCCGTGGTGGGTGCCCGCAATCCGCAGGCCGGGGTGATTTCGGAGGAGGGTGCGGGCTGCCTGCTCTGCCACTCCCTCGGCTCCGCCCAGCAGGAACACCCTCAGCCCTGCGCGCGCCGCGTGGGCGCAGAGGGCCTCCATGAGCTCGATGCCGGGGACCCGCATGGGCAGCGGCTGCCCCAGCCTCCGGGACGCCCACACCACGCCGATTCCATCCGCGACCACGAGATCCGCCCTCCGGAGTATCTCCGCAAACTCCGGATCGTCCTGGGCCCGGACCACCGCCTCGGGATTGGCGGTGACCGCCAGGTGCGGCCGCCCGTCGGCCACCATGCGGATGCACGCCGCCACCGCACCCTCCAGATCTACAGGGTCGAAGGGAACTCCCAGGACCCACACCCGTCCGCCCATCCGTCCCTAGAGGGGTACACCCCCCAACAAGGCGGCGACGGCCCGGGCGGGGAGCCGGGCCCGGGCTGAAAGCGGGGGAACCGCCTTCCGCAGCTGCTCCACTCTGGACTCCCGATCCCGCCACGCGCGCTCCACGGCCCCCCACAGGCCGCGGGAGAGTTCCTCCAGGGAAACCACCTCCAAGCCGGGGAGCTGGTCCGCCAGGGCCTGAACCTTCGGATCGTACGCAATACCCACGGGAACGGCCCCTGCCAGGGCCGCGAAGAGGAGGGCATGGAGCCGCATGGCCACCACGAGACCCGCGCCGCAGAAGACCCGCCAAGCCTCCTGGGGCGAGCGCACCACCACGAGGTCCTCGGCCCGCACCCGGCGGGCCAGGACTTCGTTCAGCCCCCGATCCATGCTTTCGTGGAAGCACACCACCCGTACCGGAATTCCGACCTCGTCCTGAAGCCTCGCGATGGCCTCGACGATGGGATCTAGGGATACCCCCGGCCAGGGACGGAGGGAGACGCCGATCCACGGGGAGCCCTCTCCGGGCCCGGGAGTCGGCAACCCGAGGACGGGATCGCAGACTACCTCGACGGGGTCCCGCACGCCGAGGTGTCTGAGGAGTCGGGCGCTTGGGGCATCCCGCACCGTGAGGCGCGCGGCGTGTCCCATGGCCCGTCGGGTCGTCCACCGACTGAGGCGCCGCCGGAGGGGGCCTATGCCCTGCGCGTACACCACCAGGGGCCTGCGTTCCCTGGCGGCGAGCTCGTGCAGCCAGGCGTAGTAGAGTGGGCTCCGCCAGCTGGTGGCGTCCTGGAAGAGGCTACCTCCGCCGCTCAGGACCACCACACTTTCCCGCATGGCCCGCCGCACCCCTTTGGGATCCGTGCGCAGGACGCTCTCCGTGCCGTGCAGGGCGGATGTGGCCTCAGGGTCCGCGGAGAGCACACAGAGCCGGAGGTTCGGAAGAACCTCCCGCAGGTGCTGGCGCATGGCCCACAGCACCGCCTCGTCTCCTACGTTGCCGAAGCCATAGTAGCCCAGGACCACCGCCCGCATGGGCTAGGGAGGGAGCTGTTCGCGAATCGCGGCCTGCACCAGCACAGGATGCCCGGGGGCGGGAAGGAGCCCCCGGGGCCGGAGGAGGAACCACGCCACTACCCAGACCGCCACCCCGATCACGGTTCCCAGCAGCAGACCGTTGGCGGTGCGCCAGAGGGTATAGAGGATGGGGGTGTGGAGGTGGGCGAAGGAGTTCACGAGTCCCGCCTGCCCGACGGCTCCCACCACGACCAGGGGGAGGCCCCATCGCCGCATACCCACGAGATACGCGGCAACGCCGAGCAGCAGGGCGGGGTGGCCCACCAGGTACTCTTTCGTGCGGGGCCGGGCTCCCATGGCCGTCTCCAACGCCGTACGCAGTCGCTCCTCCAGATCGAGCATGGGCAGGCTCACGTTGCCGGTACGCAGCACCAACAGCAAGCCCGCGGATCCCAGCACCACCAGGATCAGGGCTGTTCGAAGGGAGAGGGGCCGGTCCATGGCCCGCCACAGCCTCCGCCACGGAGGGTCGGCGGTTGTCGGCTCCGAGAGCTCCAACAGCAGGATCAGGACGAGGGGGAGGACGGTGGCCGCCTTCACCCCGAAGAAGACCTCGAAGGCCAGCAGGAAGGGCCAGTCCGTGAGCAGCGCGGCCACCAGGAATCCCCCCGCGGTGGATCCCAGGGAGATAAGCCACAGCCGGCCCACGGCCTCCAGCAGCACCCGACCTCCGGAGACCGCCCGCGGTCCGCCCCGGGGTAGACCTGCGTGGATCGCGAGGGGGGGGATGACCACGGCACTCAGGAGGGCCGTGAGCTTGCGCGCCCACAGCTCGGAGACCATACCCAGCCCCAAAAGTCCAACCCATCCCGCGCCCACCAGGACCACCGCTCCGAGGGGAGAGCAAGTCCTCCCGACGAGGAGGACGAGCGAGAGCACACCCGCCGCTACGGCCCCTAACCCCGCGGCGTACAGCACGGGGCGCGGAAGCCGCAGCATCGGAAGCGGAGCCGCCCGTCCGCGCTGGAAACCGGCGGTCTGCAGGTCGGCGACGAGGGATCGGAGGTAGTGGAGGTTGTACGCCACGGGATCCACGCCTCCGGGCACAGACTGGAACGGCCGAATGTAGAGGATCCGGAGGTTGCGCTCCCGGGCCGCCCGCAGGAACCGCTCCCGGGCCGCCGGAGGGTTCATGCGATCTAGTTCGTCCTGTCCGATGCTGAACACCCGCACCACCCGAGGCATCATCCGGACCGCCAGGCTCTGCTCTCCCCGCATCCGGCGCGCCGCGGTGAGGACCTCCACCCGTCCGTAGACCGCGCCGATCTCCCGGAGGACCGCGGCCGCCTGAGGGATCAGGTGTTCGTACCCGAGAACCTCCACCCCCTCGAAGATCAGGGTGAGACCATGTCCCAGCGTTCCGTATGCCCGGACCCGTTCCCGCAGGCGTTCCGCATCCAGGGTCCGCACGTTCCGGGGCCGCAGGACCACCCAGAACCCCCGCCGCTCCCATCGCCGGACCTCCCAGGGAAGGAACCCGAGGCCGACCTCCTCCAGATCCTTGCGCCACCCGAGGAGCTCGTACACGAGGGGATTCCGGAGCACGAGGCGGATCCGGTGGGCTCCCAGGGCGTTCCGAAAGCCCTGCTCCACCAGGGTGGCCACGTCGGGTCGAAGTGGCAGTACGTATACGGACCGGAGGAGGTCCGGCCGACGCGTCAGGGCGGAGAGAGCCGCAGAGAGGCGGCCGGTCCGCGCCTGCGCCAGCAGTTCCGGGCCATCGAGGACCGCCACCAACCCCGCATCCTCCAGGCGCCGCAGGGTCTGCTCGTACACCGCCACGCTGGTGGCTCCCGCCTCCCGCAGCGTCCGCCAGAACCCCTCCTCCTCCAGGCCCTCCCGCCTGGCCACGAGCCGCCAGCCCTCGCTGTCGAGGACGAGCTCCACGGTGCGGTAGGGAGCTTCCACCCCGTGGCGCTCCCAGACTACCGCGAGGGAGGCGAAAAGACCCAGGAGGATCAAGGGGGGAAGAAGCCGCACCCCTATCCTCTTGCCCGAACCCGGTCTGTGGCCGCCTGAGCCCGCAGGTAGGCGTAGATGAAGGGATCCAGCTCGCCCTCGAGCACCGCCTGCACGTTCCCCGTCTCCACGCCCGTCCGGTGGTCCTTCACGAGGGTATATGGATGGAGGACGTATGAACGGATCTGGTTCCCCCAGGAGGCATCGCGGTGTTCCCCCCGCAGCTGCTGCAATTTCCTCTCCTGCTCCCGTCGGTAGTGCTCGTATAGGCGGGCGGCGAGGAGGCGAAGGGCGGTCTCCCGGTTGGCGTGCTGGCTGCGCTCGTTCTGACACTGCACCACGATCCCCGTGGGCAGGTGCGTAATGCGGACCGCGGTCTCCACCTTGTTCACGTTCTGCCCGCCGGCCCCCCGGGACCGGAAGGTCTCTATCCGCAAATCCTCCGGCCGAATGTCCACCGTCACGGGCTCCACCTCTGGGAGAACCTCCACCAGGGCGAAGGAGGTGTGACGCCGGTGGGCCGCGTCAAAGGGCGAGATGCGCACCAGGCGATGGGTCCCCCGTTCCGCCTTCAGGTACCCGTAGGCATACGGCCCCCGCACCATCACCGTGGCGCTCTTAATCCCCGCCTCCTCGCCCAAGGAGAGGTCCACCACCTCTGCCTCGTACCCCTTGGAGACAGCCCACCGCAGGTACATCCGGAGGAGCATCTCCGCCCAGTCCTGGGAGTCCGTCCCTCCCGCGCCCGCGTGGATGGAGAGGATGGCGTTGGAGGGATCGTGCTCACCGGAGAGCAGGGTCTCGATCTCCAGCCGCTCCAGCCGGGCGTGTAGGGTCTGGGCCTCCTCCCATAAAAGCCCGAGCTCCTCAGGATCCTCCGGCCCCCGGATCAGCAGCTCCTCCAGGTCCAGGAGCCCCCGTTCCAGCGCCTCGAAGGCCACCAGCTGCGCGCGGAGGCGCCCCAGCTCCCGGCCTACCTCCCGGGCCCGCTCCGGATCCGACCACACCTCGGGGCGGGCAGCTGCCTCCTCCAGCTCCTGGATGCGGCGCCGGATGCGATCCAGGTCAAAGGTGCCCCCTGATCTCCCGGAGTCGCGCCAGGTCCTCACCTACCTGGGCCCGCAGTTCGTCCAGGGTAGCATACGTCATCCTTCCCTCACCTCTCCGCGATCATGGTATCCGCTGCGGAATCCCCGCAAAACCGCAAACCGGTGGGAGGGGATCAGGATTCCCGGCCGCAGCACTTCTTGTATTTCTTACCGCTGCCGCAGGGGCAGGGGTCGTTGCGCCCCACCTTGGCCCCCACCACCACAGGCTGGGGCTTGGGGGGAGTCGCCGCGCGGTCGGTGGAGGCCGGGAGGGCTCCCAGGATGCGGTCCGCGTCCGGACCCGCCTGGGCAGTAATGCGGGCCACGGGTCGGAGGACGCGGGGGATCTCGCGCTCCACCCGCACCCGGAGGAGGTCCCGGACGGTGTCGGATTGGATGGCCCGCAGCATCTGCTGGAACATCTCGTACGCCTCCCGCTGGTACTCCACCAGCGGGCTTACCTGTCCGTAGGCCCTTAGCCCGATCCCCTCCCGCAACTCGTCCATGGCATACAGGTGGTCTATCCACTTGCGATCGATGTGGGAGAGGAGTACTATCCGCTCCACCTCCCGCATCACCTCCGGGCCCACCGCCTCCTCCTTGGCTTCATAGGCCCGGAGCACGGCTGTGGTGAGGATCTCCTGAGTCTCCTCCCGGGAACGGCCCGCCAGGTCCTGGAGGGAAATGGCCAGGATCTCCGGAACAGGTGCCAGCTGCTCCAGCTCCTGGAGCATGCCCTCCAGATCCCACTCCTCGCGGGGAAGGGAGGCGGGGCAGTAGGTCTCCACCACCTCCGCCACGACCCGCTCCATCATGTCCAGCACGTTCTCTCGGAGGTTCTCGCCGAAGAGCACCTTGCGGCGCTCCCGGTAGAGGGTCTGCCGCTGCACGTTCATCACATCGTCGTACTCCAGAAGGTGCTTGCGGATGTCGAAGTGATACTGCTCCACCCGCTTCTGCGCCGCCTCAATCTGTCGGGTAAGCAACGGGCTCTCGATAGGGGTATCCTCGTCGATGCGGAACCGATCCATGATGGCCGCGATGCGTTCGCCTCCGAACAGGCGCAGGAGCTCGTCCTCCGCGGAGACATAGAACCGGCTGCTGCCGGGATCCCCCTGGCGGCCGGAGCGCCCTCGCAGCTGGTTGTCGATGCGCCGGGCCTCGTGTCGCTCCGTGCCGATCACGTGCAGCCCCCCGAGCTGCCGGACCTTCTCTGCTTCCTCCGGATCCGGGGGATTGCCGCCGAGGAGGATGTCCACCCCGCGGCCCGCCATATTGGTGGCGATGGTGACGGCTCCCAGGCGTCCGGCCTGGGCGATGATCTCCGCCTCCCTCTCGTGGTACTTGGCGTTGAGCACCTGGTGCGGAACCCCCTCCTGACGCAGCATCCGGGACAGCATTTCGCTCTTCTCGATGGACCGGGTCCCCACCAGCACGGGACGGCCCTTCTGGTAGCACTCCTTGATCTCCTGCACCACGGCCCGCCACTTGGCCGCCTCCGTCTTGAACACCAGGTCCGGGAGATCCACTCGGATCATGGGCTTGTGGGTAGGGATCACCACCACCTCGAGACCGTAGATCTTTCGGAGCTCCTCCTCCTCCGTCTTCGCGGTCCCCGTCATGCCCGCCAGCTTCTCGTACATGCGGAAGTAGTTCTGGAGGGTGATGGTAGCTAGGGTCTGGGTCTCCCGCTCGATCCGCACGCCCTCCTTGGCCTCGATGGCCTGGTGCAGTCCATCCGCGTACCGCCGGCCGAACATGAGCCGGCCCGTGAACTCGTCCACGATGATCACCTGGCCATCCTTCACCACGTAGTCCACGTCCCGCTTGTAGCAGGCATGGGCCCGCAGGGCCTGGTGGACGTGATGCATGAGGTCCAGGTGCTCCGGGTCTGTGAGGTTGTCCACCCCCAGCATCTGCTCCACCTTCCGAATCCCCGCTTCCGTGAGGGTGGCGGTCTTCAGCTTCTCGTCCACGGTGTAGTCCTCACCGAGGCGCAGTCGACGCACCAAGCGTGCAAACTCGTAGTACTTGCGGGTGGATTCCTCCAACTGCCCGGAGATGATGAGGGGGGTACGGGCCTCGTCGATGAGGATGAAGTCCACCTCGTCCACGATGGCGTAGTAGAGCTCCCGCTGCACGATGTCCTCTGGACGCAGGGCCATGTTGTCCCGGAGGTAGTCGAATCCGAACTCGTTGTTGGTACCGTAGGTGACGTCCGCCAGGTAGGCCTCCCGTCGGGAGATGGGACGGAAGTGGTTCAGGCGGTCGTCCGCATGGGGCTTGGGGTCCTGGTAGGCGGGATCGTAGAGGCCACTGAACTCATGCGCAATGGCCGCCACCCGCAGCCCCAGGGTATGGTAGATGGGCCCCATCCAGCCCGCGTCCCGGCGGCTCAGGTAGTCGTTGACGGTGACCACGTGCACCCCGCGGCCTAAAAGCGCGTTGAGGTAGACGGGCAGGGTGGCCACCAGGGTCTTCCCTTCCCCCGTTTTCATCTCCGCCACCTTGCCCTCGTGCAGCACGATGCCGCCGATGAGCTGGACGTCAAAGTGTCTGAGCCCGAGGGTGCGCTTGCTGGCCTCCCGCACCGCGGCAAAGGCCTCGGGGAGGAGATCATCCAGGGTCTCGCCGGAGCGCAGGCGGGTCCGGAACTCCTCCGTCTTGGCCCGCAGGGCCTCGTCCGAGAGGCGCTCGAACTCCGGTTCCAGCCCGTTGATGCGTTGCACCGCAGGCAGGTAGCGGCGCACCGCCGCGTCCTCTCCCCGCCCGAACAGCCTCGCCAGAGTCTTCAGCATGGGCTCACTCCCTTTCAGTATAAACCGCCGGATGAGGCCGGGGGTTCCGTCAGAGCCCTCTCGGGACGTACGTGACCGGAGTGCCGAGGGGTACAAGGACCACCCAGAGAGGGCCGGACGGGAGCAACAGGCCCCGGCCCTGGGAATCCGTGAACGCCGTAGGAGTTTCCTCGGAGGCTCTCTCCCATCGACCCTCCACCGCGCGTCCGTAGGCAAAGATCAGGGCCCTCCCCTGTCCCACCACCCCGACTTCCGAGACGTCCACCCTCCCCGACCGCCCCCCCCGCCACGTGACGAACTGGACCAACACGGCCCGAGCCCACACCGGCGCCCCGGTGAGGGCATCGAGATGTGGCCGGCCCGCGGTGGTCCGGAGGTAGCGGCCGTCCTGGTAGACGAACTCGGCCTGGAACCCCTTCATAACCCCGATCCGGATGTGACCCGCGGCGGGACCGTAAGGCTCCGTGTAGGTGAGGGCAGCGGGCCGCGGAAGCACGGGAGGACGGTCATAGCCCCGACGCCGCATGACCTCCCGGATCCGGGGAACGGCTCCGTAGAGGTTGTGGGGCATGCGCCGGTCCCGGCTGCGCCAGAATGGCTGCGGAGTCCAGAACTCGTTGACCACGGGGTAACGGTGGGCGCGGATCCACTGGAAGGCGGGGAGGCTCTGCCCTGCGTGGGCCACCACGGCATCCAGCTCCTGGGCGATCTCCAGGAACGCGGGCCGCACGCTGCGCACGGGTCCCACACGGGCCGGTTCCTGGCCGTTGAACACCGCGAGGAAGCGGGGAATCCGAGCCTCCGTAGGGATCTCGTAGAGGAGGCACGCGAAGCTCAGTCCGCTCTGCGGCCGGGCGCGCGGGTCGTTGTCCACGACCACCCCCACCAGCCGTCCGTCGTGGGTGGGGGCACAGGCGGTCACTAGACTCCCGGAGAGGGTGTAGCCCGGCTTCACCTGCCGGACCATATCCCCCGGCGCCCGCAGGCGCAGGGGAGGCAGGCGGGAGAGATCGGGCCGGACCGCGCACCCCGCGAGGAGCGCGGCCCATGCGCAGGCCCACGCCACCCGCCTCATTCCACCTCGAGGAGGCCCAGCTGCCCGTCCCGCCGACGGTACAGCACCCGAACGTGTCCCGTGTCCGCGTCCCGGTACACGAAGAAGCTGTGGCCCAGCAGCTCCATCTGGACGGTGGCCTCCTCTTCCGTCATGGGTTTGGTGGTGAGCTGCTTGCGGCGCACGATCTGCGGAAGGGGTTCCGGGAACTCCTCGGCCCTTCGCGCCTCCTCCGCCTCCACCTCCTCCTGGCGCCGCCGGCGGGCCTCGTCCAGACGGCGCTTGTGGATCCAGCGGTCCCGTACCTTCTGGATCTGCCGCTCCAGTTTTTCGGACACCAGGTCCACGGCCGCGAAGAAGTCCGGCGCGGCCTCCTCCCCCCGCAGCACAAAACCGTCTCCGTACACCGTGACCTCCACGAGGGATTCGCGTCCCTGGTTGCGATCCCGGCTGGTCCGGAGGACCACCTTTGCCTCCTGAACGTGGTCAAAGAACCGGGCCAGCCGTTCGATTTTCTTCGTTGCATACTGGCGCAGATGCTCGTTGAGCGTCACGTTCTTGGCCGTGAGGACGATGTTCATCGTGCACTCCCGCTCAGGAATCCCTTCCCTGCCGTCTCCGGTAAGCCCCGGGGTTCCCCAAAGGCCCCAAGACCGTTCCGGGTACCCCCATTGTACTAGGAGTTCGAGCAGGAGACGTCGAAGGGACCCTGGGATCGGCGCCATGGGGGTCCTGTTCCTGGAGATCAAACGGCGACCGGACGGCCGCGAGGAGGTGTTCCCGTGCGAACTCCTCCTCCGGGACGCAGACCGCGTGGTGCTCCGTTACGTGATCACGCACCCCTGGCGGGTGGACGACCTATCCTTGGATCCCGGCACGGTCACCTATGGCCATTTCTGGGTGGACCGTCCGTACAACGTGTACCACTGGGTCACACCGCACGGGGAAACCCTGGGGTGGTACATCAATCTGAGCGGGGAGGTACGGCTGGAGGCGGATCGGATCGCCTGGCTCGACCTGGCAGCCGACGTGCTTGTTCTGCCCAATGCACAGCCGAAGGTGCTGGACGAGGAGGAGATGGGATCCCTCCCGGAAACCCTGAGGGTCCAGGCGCAGCAGGCGCTTGCGGAGATCCTTGCTCGCTGGCCCTCCATCGTGAAGGAGGTGACCGCCGCCACCCACCGCCTGCTCTCCGCCGCAGAGAGGGGGGCCTGGTGAGATGGGGAACATATGTTCCCCATTGCTTTTTGCTTTAAATCCGTGGTAAAAGAAAACCGTCAGCGGCAAGCGATCCAGAGGGGTCGAGGCCGGGGAACCGACCGAGGTCACTTTGGAAGCGCAGCCGCTGACGGTTTTCAGACCCTTCTCCGCTTCCGGACCCAATCCCGAACCTCCTCACGGGTCACCTCCCAGGCATGCCAGGCGGCGTTGCGGGCGATGCTGTAAGCGGCCTCCTCGAATTCGGGGGGAAGCTTCCGGGCCCGAAGGGCGGCGCGGAGGTCGAGGGGGAGGTGTGGGAGCACATCCCGCTCGAAGTCCATCTTCTGCAGGAAGGAGAGGATTTCGTCGGGAGGTATGCACCCACTGATTTCCGCGGGCAACTGCTCCAGCCGGTGGAGGAGCTCCAGATGACGCTGGTGCAGCTTCGCCTCCAGGCGCTCCAGCGCCTCCACGGTCCCCTCCTGAGCGGGGGCTTCCGTATAGCCCTCCAGAAAATACGCCGGGGGCCGGTTGAGGACCTCACACAAGCGAAGGAAGGTGAGGAACTTGGGGAAGGCCTTACCCCGTTCCCAGTCTCCCACCGCTACCGCGCTCCGCAAGCCCAGCAGCCTCGCCAGCGCCCGCTGCGAGAGCCCCGCGGCCGTGCGGGCCTCGTAAACCCGTAATCCGAACGTGCGCAGAACCTCCGCCACCAGCCGGCCCATCCATCCCCTCCTCACGATCTATTCTATCAAAATGGCTAACTTTACCTGACAGTACATCGAATTAGACCGAGAAATTTGCACGGTTAAACCGTGCAATAATGCGATCAAATGTTTTCCAGATCCGCTGTCGGAATTCCAGCAACTTCCTTGCCAGGTTCGCAGGATCCCGCTCATTGAGTTCGAATAGGCAATCGAAAACCATTTGTCTCGATTGGGGGATTTATGTCGGAGCGTCCGGCGCAACCTGCCCACCCCCCGGATCCCCTGGAGGACACCCTCCACCGACGGCTGTACCGTCTCCACTGCCCTCCCCCGGAGCGGTTGGGGGAGTGGCGTCTCGGCCTCCTTGAGGCTCCGGAGATCCCGGACCACCTGACCGTCTGCCCCTACTGCCGGGAGGAGCTCCGGTGGCTGGACGCTCTGTTGGCAACGGGCGTCCCCCAGCTCGGGCGTCGAATCCTTCTGCTTCGCCCGATCCCCTCCCTTCCCCCTGCCTTCGCCTTCCGGGGAGAAACGTCCCCCTCCCGAGCCGCATACGCGGAAGAGGGATACACGCTCACCCTGGAGGTGGCCGGAGACCCCCGAGATCCCGCTTGCAGATCCGTGTTCGGAATCCTCGGAGGGTACAGGACCCCTCCTCGAGGAGAGGTGATCCTCTCCTCGGCCTCGTTCTCCTTCTCGGCTCCCCTGGACGACCTCGGGCAGTTCGCCTTCTCCCAGGTTCCCATAGGCCACTACGAACTCCGCGTTGTACTCGAGGAACTTGAACTTCGCGTAGAGTCCCTGGAGCTCCGTTAGCCTGATGCGGATTCCCGTGGCGCTCGCGTTGGCCATTGCGCTTGGGACGGGTTCCTTCCCGGGGCCGACGGAGAAATCCCTCCGGACCGGGGATCCTCTGGCCCTCCTCGCGGAGCGCGGGATTCTGGAATCCGCCGAGGAGAAGCACCTCCGCCCCGTGCTGCGGGGAGAGTACGTGCGGTGGCTGGTGCGCGCGAAGGGCCTGCCGCTGGATTCCGGAGTCCGCACACCGCTCCCGGACGTGCCTCGGGAGATGGCGCCCTTCGTGCACGCGGCCCTGGCTCACGGAATCCTCAACGTGCAGGGGCTGTTCCGGCCGCACGCCCCCCTTACCCGACAGGACGCGATCCTGTGGACGGTGCGGGCCCTGGGACACGCGTGGGAGGCCGCCGCCCTCGCGGACCATCCGCTCCCGTTCGAGGATCTCGATCGGATCTCTCCCTCCTACCGAGGAGCAGTAGCGGTAGCCCTCCTCAGCCGTCCCTCCCTCCTCCCAGACCCCTCCTCCCGCAGGTTCCGCCCCCTGGCCCACGTCAGCCGGACGGAAGGAGCCTTCCTGATCTGGACCCTACTCCAGGCCCTGGAGAACGGCACCCGTCTGCGCGTACTGCACCTCCTTCGCCCCGGCGTGCTGCTGACGGTGGAGAAACGGGGAGCGTTGCGGACGCTGCCCGTCTGGCGGGTGCAGGTGGGGGCTTTTGCGTCCCTCCAGAACGCTCACCGTCTGGCCCAGGAGATCCGGAAGCGGGGACTTCCCGTTTTCGTGGACCTCCTCGACGGGCTCGCGAAGGTGCGGGTGGGGTCGTTTGGGAGCCGGGTGGAGGCGGAATTCCTTCGTACCCGTCTCGCGGAGGAAGGCTATCCTACGTGGGTCATCTCCACCCTGCGTGACTTCGACTCCCTGCCCGGACCCCAGTGGACGGCCACCCTCCGGATCACGAGGGGAAGCGGAAGGCTTCGGGTGGCCCTTGCCCAGGACCGGGTAATGGGGCGGGAGCGAACCTCCGCCATCGCGCAGCGATCCGGAGCCGTGGCCGCGGTGAACGGCGGGTACTTCGCTCCGGAGGGAGATCCGGTGGGAGGGGTGATGATCCAAAGGGAATGGGCGAGCGAACCCCTCCCCGGCCGTTCGTGCCTCGGGATCACGGACACGCAGGAGGTGGTGTTCGACACGCTGGAGTGGAGGGCGGAAGCGGTGACCGCTTGGGCAACCATCCCGATCCAAGGACTCAACCGCACGCGGGGATCCGGTGAGGTGGTGCTGTTTACCCCCCGGTTCGGCGGAACCCCCCGGGTCCAGGTGAGGGGTGTGGAGGTGGTGGTTTCTGGGGGGATGGTCCAGGAGGTCCGAGAGGCGCCGCCGGCCTGGGTCCCCCCTGACGGATTTGTCCTCTCCGGTCACGGGGCTCCCGGGGCGTTGCTCGCCAGACTCCGAGTCGGGGATCCCGTGCACGTGCGGATTCGCGCGGAGCCCTCCTCCGGAGATCCCCGCTGGCAACAGGTACGGGACATCCTGTGCGGAGGTCCGAGGCTGCTGAGACGGGGCCAACCGGTACCGGATCCGGAAGGGTTTCCGGAGGCGTTCCTCTACCGGAGGCATCCGCGGACCGCGATCGGGGTGGATCCGGACGGTACCGTGATCCTCCTCGTGGTGGACGGGCGCGCCCCCGAGCACAGCCTGGGGATGACCATTCCAGAGCTCGCCGCGGAGATGCGGCGGTTGGGTGCCGTAGAAGCCTTGAACCTCGATGGCGGCGGCTCCACCACCCTCGTGGTCCACGGCCGGGTGTGGAACCGGCCATCCGATGAGACGGGAGAGCGCCCCGTGAGCGACGCCCTCCTGCTGCTGTCCCCGTGAGCGAACCGATCAGGAAGGGAATCGGACGAGCTCTTTTCCTCCTGCTGCTGGTGGGAGTCTACCATCTCCCGCTGTCCGCCCACGCCCGATTGGTGGGGTCGACCCCTCAGAATGGGGCCGTGCTCTTCATTCCCCCTTCCGTGGTCCGCGCCTGGTTCAACGAGGAGCTAGATCCCTCCAGGAGTCGGATCGAGGTCCTGGATCCGCGGGGACGCCTAGTTGCCCG
Source organism: Armatimonadota bacterium (assembly GCA_025059775.1). Lineage (NCBI taxonomy): Bacteria > Bacillati > Armatimonadota > Armatimonadota bacterium. The sequence goes on along the minus strand of JANXCW010000003.1, from coordinate 82,438 downwards.
GGGTGGCGTGGACCTGGAGGACCTGGATCGGCGGAGTCTCATGGTCCGGGTGCGGCGTCTGGCCCCGGGAACCTACACGGTCCGGTGGGTCGCGGTCTCCGCGGATGACGGATACGTGGCCAGGGGGCTTTTCCGGTTCACCGTCCGGGGAAGGGCAAGCCATTCGCTACCTTCCCCACTCCTCCCGGATGGGCACGTCCACGAGGTATGGCCGTCCCTCCTCCCGGGCCTTCCGAAAGGCATCACCCACCACATCCCCGAGGGTACCCGGCTCCTCCACTCGAACCCCCCCCGCGCCGTATCCCCGGGCCACGGTCGCATGATCGAGGCCCGGAAGCTCGATGCCGGGAAGTCCAGGGAGGGACTCCGAGGTCCTCAGGAGCTCCCGGACCCCGACCTCCACCGCGAGGTATTTGCGGTTGTTGAGAACCACCACCAGCACCGGTAGGCGTTGCTGGACCCCCGTCCACAGGGCTTGAGGAGTGAAGTGCAGGCTTCCGTCCCCTACCACGGCCACCACCGGCCGATCCCCCAGTGCCATCTGCGCCCCCAGGGCCGCCGGGACTCCCCACCCGAGCGACCCCCCGGCTGTCCGGAACAGCCCGCCCAAGCGCACGGGAAATCCCGCCAGAAACGCCCAGCATGAGCGGACGGCTTCCTCCACCACCACCGCCTCCTGGGGGAGGACCCGGCCTAGGACCTCGCCCACCTGGAACGCCGTGAGGGGCCGCATCCCGGCTTCCCGGCGGCGCTGCTCCGCCCGCTGCGCTTCCCACCGGGCCCGCAACTCCGCCACCCACCTCCTCCGGGAGGCCCTGCGGTCCTCCAGGGAGGAGCGTTCCAAACGCCCCGCCTCCACCAGGTCCCGCAACAGCAGCCCCACGTCCGCCTGGACCGCCAGATTCGGCGGATACAGACGGCCCAGTTCCCCGGCATCGGGGTGCACATGGATGAGGAAAGCCCGAGGCGGGACCTCCTGAGCAGGAGCGGGGGCGAACTCCACGAACAGGATCGCTCCCACCACCAGCAGTACCTCCGCTTCCGCCACCGCGGGGTGCCTGGGATCGTAGATCCCCACGAAGTGCGGATCCTCCACGGGATACGAGGGCTCGAGCAGGGTGCGCCGCGACTCCCACAGGACGGGAAGTTCCAGCGCATGCGCGAGCTGCACCGCGTGCTCCACCGCCCCCCGGCGCGCCACCTCCGTCCCCACCACGAGCACGGCCCGCTCCGACCGGCTCAGATGCCCCACGATCTCCCGTACCGCCTCCGGGTGCGGGCGGGAAGGGAACGGAAGGGGCGCAGGACGTGGAGGATCCACGGAGACCGGCGCGGCGAGCAGGTTCTCGGGCACGATCACGTACGCGGGGCCCCGAGGCCAGGCCAGGGCCTGCTGGAAGGCCCGTTCCACATCTTCCGCCACCTGCTCCGGATTCAGGGTCTGGTGCGCCCACTTCGTCAGGGGACGTACCAGGGCCGTGGTGTCCGGAAGCGTGGTGAACCCGCCGCGTCCCAAGATCCGGGTGTCCTTGTGGCACGCCAGGACCACCACGGGAACCCGATCCCGCCACGCGTTGTACAGCAGGCTCAAGCCCCCCAGGGTCCCCACCGTGGTGTGCAGGTTCACCACGCTCACACCTCCACTCGCCCGGGCGTATCCGTCCGCCATGGCCACCGCGATCCCCTCCTGCAGGGCCAGCACGTACCGGATGTCCGGCACCTCCCGCAGGGCATCCAGCACCGCAGCCTCCGTGCTGCCCGGCAGGCCGAAGAGGAACCGCACGCCCCGGGCTCGCAGAACCCCCAGCAAGGCGTACGCAGCCCTCACCTGCCCCGTCTCCGTGCCGCGCATCTCCTCACCTCCTATCCTCCGGCGCTCCCGCGCTGCAGCTCGGCCCGCTGCAGTCGCCCCACCAAGTACCTCCCGAGGAAAACCGGCACGAGCATGAGCACCGCCACCACACACACCTCCTCCAGCCTTCCCTGTCCCCACAGGTACACGATGCTCACGGAGAGCACCTGGGCCCCTGGAGCGGCCAGCATGATGGAGGCACTCACCTCCCGCACGATGAGCACGAAGCTGAGGATCCAACCCACCGCCACGGAGGGCCACACCAGCCGCGCCACCACACCCCAGAAGGTCCGCCATCCGTTTGCTCCGCATACCCGGGCGCACTCCTCCAGCTCCCCGGACACCTGCGCGAAGGCGCCTGCATGCACCCGAGAGGCCACGGGGAGGCAGAGGGTCACGTAGGCGAACAGCAAGGCCCACACGGTGCCGTAGAGGGAGATGGAGCGGGGAAGAAACGCGTATGCCCACAGGAACGCCACTCCCAGCACCACCCCGGGCATCAGGAGGGGAACCCAGCTGAGGAGATTCACCCCGGCGCGTATCCATCCCGCGGCCCGGCCCCGCACGGAGACGTACGCCACCGCGGCACCCAGGAGCATGGACAGGGTCGCCCCCACCGTGCCCAGCAGGAGGGTGTTGCGGAGGGCTCCCAGGACGAAAGGATCGTGCAACACCCGCTGGTAGTGCTGGAGGGTCCAGGCGTTTGCTCCGTAGAGCCCGAAGAACCGCAAAAAGCTCCCGAGGACGAGCTGCCCCACGGGGAGCCCCACCACGAGGAGGGCGTACAGGAGGCACCCCGTGCACACCACCCAACGCCACCGGCGCAGCCGCACGGGTTTGGGAGCATACCCGCGCCCGGTGATGCTCACGAAGTTTCCTCTCCGCTGCATCTGCCACTGAAGCCCCACCAAGGGAGCAGTGAGCAGCAGCGCCACCACTCCCATGGCTGTGGCCAGGGAGTAGTCCGGGCGATGGCGCTGGTGGATCACCTCGTAGATCTGCGTAGCTAGCATGCGGATCCCCGCGGGGAGTCCCAGGAGCAGCGGCCCCTCGAAGGACTCAAAGCCCCGCACGAAGGAGTACAGAAACGCGTTGGAGACCACGGGGTACATCACCGGAAGGACCACGAGCCAGAAGGTCCGCCAGCGGGAGGCGCCGCACACCCGCCCCGCATCCTCCAGGGTGGCGTCGAAGGCCCGCAGGGGTCCTGTGAGCACGCTGAGCTGGAAGGCGGTGCTGTACTGCACCAGGTACCACACCACACCTCCCGCGGAGTAGATGTTGAAGGGGCCCTCCCCACCGAAGAGCGCCCGGTAGGCGGCGTTCAGCAGACCCGCCCGAGGGGCCGCCAGCATCCCCCAAGCCGCGGCCATCAGCACCGGGGGGATGAAAAGCGGGAGCGTGAACGCGGCTTCCCACAGAGCCGCACCGGGAACATCCGTCCTCGCCACCACCCACCCCAGTGCAAGCCCCAGCACGAGCCCCGCGCCGGACCCCGCGAGCGCGAATCCAAACGTCTCCAGCAGGATCCGGAGGTTCTCCCTGGACCCTAGCGCCCGGTACCCCTGCGCGGTCAAACTCCCGGGATCTCCCGGAGGAGCGCTGTAGAGGCTGCCATAGAGCAGGAAGGCGGTAGGATAGACCACCAGGAGGCCGAGCCCCACTAGGAGCAGGGTAGCCCCCCCCTGCCGCCGGAGCGCTGTTCGGACACCGGGGATTGCAGGGCGCCACGCCTGGGTCCCTACCATGCCATGCTACCGGTAGATCTCCGCGGCCACCTTCAGCAACTCGTCCGCCCGGGGTGGGTCCGTGGTGTCCCACAATCTTGTCCGCATAAGACCCCGTACCTCCGGAGGGGCCTGCAGGATCGTGCCGGCCACCGCGGGCAGGAGGTAGTCCCGGGCCAGCTGTCGTTGTACCTCCTCCGAGAGGAGGAACTCCGCGAACAGCCGCGCCGCGTGGGGATGACGCACGGTCTGGGGCATGGAGACCCCCTGGAACACATAGGGCGCCCCCTCCCGAGGGATGGAGACTTTCACGTTGGGAAGCTCGCGGATCCGGGGATAGAGCCCCAGGGCAAAGGGGTACATCATGGCGAACTCCCCGCGGGCCACGCGGTTGGCGGCCTCCGCGATGGCCCGGGTCAGGAAGGGCCGCTGGGTGGCGAGAACCTCGTGGTAGCGCCGGCCCAGCTGCCTGTACGTGGCGGCGAAGAATACGAAGCCTCCCCCGGGAGCCCGGGGGTCATCCGTGATGAGCTTGCCCCGCCACCGGGGGTCCAGCAGATCCATCCAGCTCCTGGGCTCCTCCTGAGGGGGTACGAGCTGCGTGTTGATGAGGATCCCGTAGAGTTGCACGGCTTCCGTGAGCATCACGTCCGCAATCCCCCACGCCTCCATCTGCAGGCGGATCTGAGCCGAAACCTTCCGTTCGCTCGGCAGGGATCCGATGGGCTGAAGGGTCCGGTCCAGGTTCTTCATCTGCCAGGCGGTGGTGGACCCTACGGTCACGAGGTCTGCCACGGGCCGACCCGCCCGCTGCTCGATGCGCACCCGTTCCACCGCCTCGCTTGCCCGCATGACGCTTACCTCCACCCGGATCCCGTACCTCCGCTGGAAACGTTCCGCGGCGAACTGGATGGTGGGGATGGCACCCCCGTGGCCATCGTAGAGCACGAGCTGGCCTTCCCGCTTGGCCGCCTCCACCACGGATGCCCAGTCCCTGGCGGGAGCGCTCCAGCCTGTAAGTCCTCCCGTCAGGCAGACGGCAATCCCAAGCAGGAACACCGCCCCTACGGGCCGGATGCCCCTTCCTGATCTTGCCCGCATCCTCCACCTCCTGTCTCGCCCTATCGTTGTGGAAACGCCAGGAGACGGTCCGCCTGGGCGACCACCCACACAGGCTCCCCTTCCTCGAACCGCTCGGTCCTGGGAACCTCCACCCGGAACACGCCCGCCTCGCCGCGAACCACCAGGAGCCGGGACTGGCCCCGGAAACGGCTCTGCTCCACCTGCCCGCGCCACACCACCCCTCCTGGAGCGATCGGATCCGGGGTCCGGTGCACCAGGAGATCCTCGCTCCGCACGCATACCTTTACCCGGGTGCCCGCGGGAAGCGGTTCCCGGGCCCTGCACCAACCGTGCCACCCTACTCCCTCCACCTCCACCAGGGCCCCATCCGAGTTTTTCTCACTCCGTCGCACGGTGGCGTCCAGCAACGTAGGAGAGCCCAGGAACTCCGCCACCGTGGCGTCCGCGGGGCGCAGGTAGATCTCCTCCGGAGTGCCCACCTGGAGCACCCGGCCCGCGTGCATCACCACCACGCGGTCCGAGAGCACCATGGCTTCCTCCTGATCGTGGGTGACGTACACGGTGGTCATCCCCAACCGGCGCTGCAGGGCCCGGAGCTCGTTGCGCATCTCCTCCCGCAGCTTCGCGTCCAGGTTGCTGAGGGGTTCGTCCATGAGCAGGACTTCCGGCTCGTACACGATGGCCCGGGCGATGGCCACCCGCTGCTGTTGGCCGCCGCTGAGGGTGGTGGCCGGACGATCCGCCAGGTGGTGGAGCCCCACGAGCTGCAGGACCTCCAGGACCCGCCGCCGGATGGCCTCCGCGGGCCATCGGCGGATCCGGAGGGGGAAAGCCACGTTTCCGAACACCGTCATGTGCGGCCACACCGCGTACGACTGGAACACCATCCCCACGGACCGCCGCTCAGGCGGCACGAAGATCCCCGTCTGGGGATCGCTCACCAGCCGGCCCCCGATGTATACCCGACCCTCGTCCGCCTCCTCCAGTCCCGCCATGATGCGCAAGGTGGTGGTCTTCCCGCAGCCGCTCGGGCCCAGCAGGGTCACGAACTCCCCCTTGGCCACCGACAGGCTGACCCGGTCCACCGCGGTCACGCTCCCAAACCTCCGGGTCACACTTTCTAGCCGAATCTGCGCCTGCTCCGGGCTCCCTTCCGGCCTCCCGTGCGAGATCCGGCTCCCCGCGGCCTCCACCTGCATGCCCCCCTCCTCACGACAGCCGGAGGTTCCTCTCCACAATCCTCGTGAGCTCCCGGAGATCCTCGATCTCGTAGTCCGCGGGGACATCCCCCGCCTCGAAGGTCACGTTCCGGCGCCCCAGCCGCCCCTGCGTGCGCCGCAGCCACGCGGCCTTCATCCCACAGGCGATGGCCCCCTGCACATCGAACTGAGGCGCGGCGCAGTAGAGGACGTCCCGGGGCTCCAGACCCACCTGCCGAAGCACCCAGAAGTACACCCGCGGGTTCGGCTTGTGCACCCGGGCCTGCTCCGTGCTCCCCACGAAATCCGGCCGGAATCCCCGGAGCTTGCTCACGTACATCTCGATGTACTTCGTCTCCACGTCCGAGAAGATGAGGATCTTCACGCCCAGGTCCCGCTGCCGCTGCAGCTCCTCCAGTACCTCCGGAAACGGCTCCACCTGCTCCTGAAGCTCCAGAAAGATCTTCACATCCTCATCCGGGTTTCCCCGGATGCCGTGCAGCCGGTAGGCATATCGCAGCCCGTCCCGGATGTGGTTCGTGAGATCCGCGTACCGGGTAAAGGCCGCGCGACGCTGGAACCCCTCGAACATCACGATCCAGTCCTCCGTGAACTCGTCCACGTCTACGCCGCCGCCGTACTTGGCCACGATGCGCTGCGCCGCTTCCCGCCAGCTCCACGCCCAATCGAACAGGGTGGTCTTGGAGTCATAGAAAATTGCCCTCGGCCACCTTCCCGTTGCCATTTGCTCCCCTCCTTATCGAGTTTTTACTCCACCAGGATGGCGCCATCCCTCAGGGGACGCACGAGCTTCCGGTAGATCTCCAGCCATCCGTGCTCCTCCACCGGGCTGCTCCACGTGCGGGTTCGCCGCCGTGCCTCCAGTTCCTCCGATGAGACCTCGAGATCCACCCGACGCGCCTCGAGATCGATGGTGATCCGATCCCCGTCCTTCACCCACGCGAGGGGACCCCCCTCCGCGGCCTCCGGAGAGACCTCCGCCACCACGAGCCCACGGTTCAGCAGGCCGGAGACCTGCCCATCGCTGACCATCGCCACCCGGCCGCTGAGCCCGGCCCGGTCCAGGGCGAACGCGAACGCGGAGACCATCCCCATGCCGGGCCTCCCTCGGGGTCCCATGCCCCGGATGACCACCACGTGACCAGCTCGCACCTCCCCTTTCCGCAACCCCTCCAAAGCCTGCTCCTGCGATTCGAAGACCTTGGCCCAGCCGGAGAAACGCGACGGGCCTCCTTCCGCCCCCAACCGCACGAGGGCCCCCTGAGGGGCCAGGGATCCCCGCAGGACCAGGAGGGTTCCCCGCCTCCGCCAGGGGCGGTGGAGTGGACGGACTACCTCCTCCCGGGTCACCGTCACGTCCCGGAGGATCTCGCGGAGCGTCCGCCCCGCGACCGTGGGGACGTCTGGAATGAGCAGTGGCTCCAACCGCTTCAGCACGGCCAGGGTCCCGCCCGCTTCCTCCAGTTCCTCAATCCGGTGTTTCCCGTTGGGTCGTACCGCCACCAGGAGCGGCACCTTCTCCTCATACTGCGCGAAGAGCTCGTAGATGTCCACGGGGCAGCGGGCTTCCTTCGCCACCGCCTGGAGATGCTTCACCACGTTGATGCTCGCCCCCACCGCCAGCATCACCAGGACCGCGTTGGTGAACGCCTCCGGCTGCAGGATCTGCCGGGGCCGCACATCCTCCAGCACCAGCTCCACGATGCGCCGACCCGCCTCCTCCACCGTCCTCCACATTCGGGGGCTGTTCGCGAGCACCGGTGTGCTCCCGGGCAACGCCATTCCCAAGGCCTCGCAGGCCATGTGCATGGAGTTCGCGGTTCCCATCCCCGGACACACGCCGGGCCCTCGGATGGCCCGGTCCGCCATCTCCCACACCTGCTGGAGATCGCAGGCCCCTGCGGCGGCGCCGGAGGCGTGCAGGAACACATCCTCGATGTCCACCGGTTCTCCCCGGTATTCGCCGCTGGGCTGGTACCCGCATGCCACGATAAGGGTCGGAAGATCCAGGCGGGCTGCGGCCATGAGGTGGGCGGGCACGGTTTTGTCGCAGGAGGAAAGACAGATCATGCCATCCAGCAGCGCCCCTTCCACCGCTACTTCGATGTCGTTCACGATGAGGTCCCGGGCGCTCAGCACATACCCTCCACCGTGCCCCGCGCTGGTGATGAAGTCCGCGGGGGCCGTCGTCCGGATCTCGAAGGGAACCCCTCCCGCGGACCGGATGGTCTCCTTGAGCCGGGCCGCGATTCCGTCCAGGTGTCGGAAGCACATGGCCAGTTCCGAGGAGCTGTTGACGATGGCGATCTTGGGCCGCTCCAGCTCCTCCTCGGTGAGGCCCATGGCGCGCCAGTGGGCCCTCCGCACGGCCCATCGAGGGGATTCCTCCGATAGGCAGCTTCGCCATCGCATCCGCCGTCCTTCCGCTGACCGCAGGGCTCCGTCCATGCCGCACCTCCCTTTTTATCCCACGCTTTGCGGCCACCTGCCGCCCGACACGAAGCTCCCGAGGAGGTTCCCCCGGGTGATGGGCACCAGGAGGAAAGAGGGAAACCGGGCGTTCCGGTAAACGGTGATGCGGGAAGGGGCCTGCCGCCGGAGGCTGCCGCTTCCGATCCCCTCCAGAGGGGTGGTGGGAGGATCCTCCGCGGAGCTCAGCTTGAGCCGCAGGCGCTCCCCGGGCCGCAGCAACACCCCTGTAGGGACGATGTTGAGGAAGAACTCGTAGATCTCCCCAGGCCGCAGCGGCTCCCGGCGGTCGTGCGGGTGATGCACCTCCCACGGGGTGGAGGCATCCCAGTCCACATGACGCTGAGAGCCCCGCAACCACCCGCGGGTTAAGAGCTTCCGGCTGCCCTCCCGATCTTCCCGGTACACCGAGGCCACCCAGAACAGTTCCGTATCCGTGCTGCTGGCATAGAGCTTGAGGACCATGGGTCCGAGGATCTCCGTGGTCTCCACCATCGGCGGGGTCGCGTACTCCAGGGCCCCCCGGTACCAGGGGGAGTCCTCGAACGCGTCGCTGCCCTCCTCCCCAAAGGGTTCACGGTCCAGGAGCAGTCCTCCCTCGTGCAGGAAGAAGGGCACCCACCGCGTACCCGGAACCGGCCAGTCCGTAGTCTCCCGCCATTCCTCCAGGCCCACGACGAACAGTCGAACTGGGGGCTCCTCGAGGATGCGGGTCTCCATTCCCTTGAGCCAGTAATCGAACCACCGAAGGGCTTCGAAATGGAGCTGGTAGAGGGGACGATCCAGGTACACCGGGGGCCCGATCAGCATCTTCTTGGGACCCCGCATCTGTCGCCAGCTCCGAAATGCCCCGGGCAGGTGGAGGCCGAAGATCCCCCAATCTCCTCCCAGATACGCAGGGATCTCGATGTCCCTCAGCCGTGCGGAGCGCTCCTTCCAGAACTCATCGTACAGGGGATGCAGGAGAACATCCACGATGAAGGGATGCATCCCTTCCTCCGGATTCTGAAGCGCAGAACGGAGTTCCGGAATGCTCCATAGATCCTCGTCCTCCAGGAGCCCCGCGATGGCCTCCCGGTAAGCTCGTTCCCCCAGAATGGCCTTGGTGTGGTTTGCCGGCCGGCATCTGGCGTAGGAGAGGGAGGTACGGCTCCACCCCACGAGCCAGTCGTAGGCCAGAATCCCCCCGCGATACATCACGTCCCGGTAGAAGTCCGTGGAGGCCCATGGGCAGAACAGGCACGTTAGTCCTTCCGGATGCTCTGCGGCCACGAACAGCTGGATCCGCGCAAAATAGGAGACCCCAAACATGCCCACCCGACCGCTGCACCAGGGCTGTTGCCGGATCCATCGGATGAGCTCGCACACGTCCTGGGCCTCCCGTCGACCCATGAACTGCCAGAGTCCCTCCGACCGCCCCGTCCCCCGCACGTTGCAGATCGCGTGCACGTAGCCCCGGCGGGCGAAGAAGTACGGATCTCCCGCTTCCAATGAGGCGTTGGTTCTCTCCTGGCCCGGATGGCGCCATCGGGTGGTGGAGAGGGGCCCGGGCCGGATGGGAGCCGCCTGTCCGGTAGGTTCGTACGGATGGCAACCCAGAATGACGGGGAAGCGGCCGTCGGCGTCTGGCCGAAAGATGTCGCAGCTCAGATGTACTCCGTCGCTCATTGGAACCCGAATGCCCCGCTCAACCACTACGCCGTACCGTCGGCTGGAAGTTCGCCAGTCTGTACCAAAGGAGCTCCCTGTCAGGCAATCCCTCGGATCCACGGCAGCGCCCTCTACGGACTTAGTCGCGGATTCCCCTTCGGCGCAGGTGTTCGTGCGCCCTCTGCAGGAACCCGAAGTCTACGAGCTCTTCGGTGGGCACCACTCCCCCGATGGCCTTGCGGGCCACCATGAATTCCTGGAGCGGCCGCAGGTATCTCACATCGAAAGTCCCATCCGGCCGCAGATCCGGCCAGATCATCCGCTCCCAAACCACCCCTTCGTACTGCAGATACCTGCTTAGAATCCGCCGTATCTCTTCCAGCCGACCCTCCCGCCGGGCCCGTTCGTAGTACCGCAGACCCCGTACGTAGGCCGCCATCCACCGGGTTCCCAGATCCCGCTCCTGAACCATCCGTTCCCCGTAGAAGAGGACGCCGATGGGGAAATCGGGGAGCACCCGGTCCAAGGTCATCAGATCCCGGGCGACGTTCAACCCCTCCACCGCCACCGTCCGGGAAGGCTCGATCATGAGTGCCGCGTCCACGGACCCGTTCTGCAGGGCGATGGGCATGTCCACAAACCGCAGGGTTACCAGCTGTACGTCGTCCAGGGTGAGGCCTGCGGTCCGCAGGGCCTCCTGGAGTTCGAATGCCACCGCCCCGCTGGGACTGCTCACCGCGATCCTCCGGCCCCGGAGGCCCGCCACCGTTCGCAGTCCCCGTTCAAAGAGATCGCGACGGACCACCAGCACCTGCTGCTTCATGCTCCCCTTTGTGGCCACCGCCCGCATCCGAATCCCCTGGCGTACCGCGTTGATGAACGCCGCATCCATCGCCCCGCCCGCCACCGGGAGCTCTCCCGTGGCCACAAAGGGAATCATCTCCCCGCCCGTCCGGAAGGTGTTCTGGACCATCACCTCCACCCGCTCCTCCCGGAAGAACCCCTTCTCCTGGGCTATGTAGATCCCTGCATCCGCCGTGGTGCCTACGGTTCCCACCCGGATGCGTTCCAGACGCTCCTGCCCGGCCAGTGCCCCTGGCCAGAGGACCGATAGGAACAGCACGACAGCTCCCGCCCGCCACAGTCCTCCCATGGGCTCCCTACCCTCCCCTTCCTTTGTCCTCCTCCGGAACAAGTGCCACGGCCCGGACCCATCCCGCTCCCGAGCCTGCCAGTTTGATGGGAAACGCCGCCACCCAGAACCCCCACGCTCGACCGATGGCCTTCAGGTTGCACAGCTTTTCGATCTGGCAGTACTCCCGCTCCCGTCCCGCATAGTGCGCAGGGAACAGAGCCTTTGTCCCCATCTGCTGGTAGGCATCCGCCATCACCCGAAACGGCCGATCCAGACTGTACGCGTCGATTCCGATCACCCGAATCCCCTGATCCAGCAGCCACAACAGACCCTCCCGGGAAAGTCCGGGGTGTGCCTCCAGGTACTCCCTCATGCCCAGATAGGCGTCGCACCCGGTATGGAGCAGGACGATGTCCCCTGGCCTGAGGGTGTAGCCGATCTCCCGCACGGATCGTTCCAGGTCCGCCTGGAGGATCTCCTCCCCCGCCCCCCGATGGCTCACATCCAGCACCACCCCGGGGCCGAAGCACCACTCCAGGGGGATCTCGTCGATGAACCGCGCTCTCCGCCCTCCGGAGGTGGGACCATAGTGCCAGGGGGCATCCATGTGGGTACCCACGTGGGTGATGAGGCGCCACTCCTCGTTGGCAAGGTGGAGCCCCTCCGGGAACTCATCGGGGGCGATACCGAAGGCCGCGGCTCTCTGGAGAGCCGCGGCCCGGTGATCCACCCGCCGGACCTCCGCAGGCCAGGGTTCGTCCGGGCTAGCGTGGTCCACGCGCACGCTTAAGTCCACGATTCGGAACTTCACGTTTCCCCACCCTGCAGCAACCGCGGCACAAACGGGATCAACCCCCCCGCCCGCAGCATTTCGAGGAGGAAGGGAGGGGTGGGCTCCCCCCGGAGCTCCCGGCCCGTGGTCTCGTTACGAACCCATCCGCTCTCCAGGTCCACCTCCAGGATGTCCCCTTCCCGCACGGCCTCCGAGATCCCCGGGCATTCCACAACGGCAAGGCCGATCTCGAAGGCGTTTCGGTAGAAGGTGCGGGCGAAGCTTTCGGCCACCACGCAGGCCACGCCCGTGGCCTGAATGGCCTTGGCCGCGATGGCCCGGCCGGAGGACTGTCCGAAGTGTTTCCCCGCCACCACGATGTCTCCGGGTTGCACGCGCTCAGGAAACTCCGGCTTCAAGTTCACCAGCACGTGTCGCACGATCTCCGACATGGGACGGTACACCAGATGCGAGGGCACGATCTGATCCGTGGGGATGTGGTCCCCGAACTTCCAGCACCGTCCACGGAACCGCATCTTACTTCCCTCCCTCTCCGAGGAACTCCCGGGGATCTGCGATGCAACCGGCTACGGCGGAAGCGGCCACCGTAAGTGCGCTGGCCAGGTACATCCGAGCCTCCGGGCTCCCGTTGCGGCCGGGGAAGTTGCGGGAATGGGTGGAGATCATGGCCTCGCCCGCCGCCATGGCTCCCATGTTAATGGCCTGGTTGCTCCCTGCGCTGGGGGGAAACCACGTCGCTCCCGCCTCGTGCAGAAGCTCCACGAGGCCTTCTCGGAGAGCCTGGGCGAAGACCGCGCGGCTTGCCGGCACGATGTTGAACTTCACCTCCGGGTGCTTTCTGCGACCCCTCAAGATCCGTGCCGCAAGCCGGATGTCCTCGATCCGACACCCGCCGTGCCCTCCCAGCTCCGCCCACTGAACGGGAGTACCCGCCACCTCCGTCACCGACTTCACATTTCCCACCGTGGGTGGACAGGCCACCTGGGGCTCTAGATCGCTCACGTCGTACCGCCACACCGCCTCATACGCCCGATCCGGATCTCCCCGCACCACTTCATAGGGATCCGCGGTAACGGATCGGACGAAGGCTTCGGTGACCTCATCCGGTTCGATGTACCCGCACTTCGCGCCCACATCCACCGTGATGAGGGGGAACAGCCAGCGGTCCCAGAAGCCCAATCGCCGGATGTAGGGGCCATCGAACTCCAGGGCCTTATAGATGGCGCCCCCTTCCCCGATGGTGGCCGCAAGCCACAGGGCCGCATCTCGGGGGGTCACACCGGGGCGATGCTCCCCGGTGAGCTCAATACGGACGGTATGAGGTACCCGGAACCAAGCCTTCCCGTAGGGGAACCCCAGGGCGGCGTGGGAATCGTTGCCCAGGGCCGCCGCAAAACAGCCAAGCGTCCCGTGGACCGGGGTGTGGCTGTCGGAGCCCACCACCACCATCCCCGGGCGCACGAGCCCAGCCCACACCGCCACATTGTGGATGTTGCCGTGCCCGCAGTCAAACAGCCGGATCCCGTACCGCCGGGCAAAGGCCCGGTTCTCCTCCAGCAGCCGCGCACCCTCCTCCGTGGGGGGGGAGAAGTGGTGGTCGAAGACCATCACCACCCGCTCCGGGTGCCGCATGGGCAGCCGCACCTTCTCCTCGAACACTCGGGCCGTCAGGTATCCGCTGAGGTCGTGGAGCAGGATGAGGTCCACCTTCGCCACCACCACCTCTCCGGGCTCCACCCGGGTGCGCCCGCTGGCGCGCGCCAGGATCTTCTCCACCATGGTCATGGGACGATGCCCTCCACCGCTCACGCCATCCCTCTGGAAGGCCCGACCAGTTCCTCCATCCGGAGGAACTCCCGGGTGATCTCCTTCTCTAGGGCGAACAGTCGGTCGTCCTCGTATGCCCTCGGATACGGCACCGGCACGGGCACGTCCAGATAGATCCGGGCGGGCCGGGGGGTCACCACCACCACCCGGGTCGACAGATATACCACTTCCCGAATGCTGTGCGTCACGAACAGAACCGTCCGACCCGTGGCCTGCCAGATCCGCACGAACTCCTCCCGCATCCGACGGGCCGTGATCTCATCCAGGGCGGAAAACGGCTCATCCGCCAACAGCACCTCCGGTTCTACCGCCAGCGCTCGGGCGATGGCCACCCGTTGTTGCATCCCTCCGGACACCTGCAGTGGGTAGTAGTGCGCAAACTCCCGGAGTCCCACCAGGGCCAGGTACCGATCCGCCCGGGCCTCCCGCTCCTCGCGCGGCAAGCGCATCTCCTCCAGCGGGAGCAGCACGTTCCCCCGCAGGGTGCGCCAACTGAGCAATCGCGGCTGCTGGAACACGTACCCCACCCGCACCCCGCTTTGCTCCACCTCCCTTCCATCCATCCAGATCCGCCCCTCCGAAACGGATTCCAATCCCGCCAGGATGTTCAGCAAGGTGGATTTCCCGCATCCCGAGGGCCCCACGATGGAGACCAGTGCCCCTTCCTCGATTTCCAGGTCCAGTCGCTCCAGGACCACGAGCCTCCCGCCCCGGGGGAGCCGGAACCACTTCGAGACCCGTTCCATCCGGATCTTGGGGATTGCCCGCACGGGCTCCCTTCCTACGCCGAGACCCTGGGCCGCCATCGGGTCACCCACCAATCCAGGGGTTTGAGCACCAGGAATTCGAAGAGCACGAGCACACCCGTGAACGTCAGGGTCCACGCCAGCACCTGCCGCATGGAGAACATGCCGTACCAGTAGTGCAGCATGTACCCCACACCGCTCGACAGCCCGATCAGCTCCACCACGGTGGCGATCTTCCACGAGGTTCCCAGGGCATACCGCATCGCGGCCAGCAGATAGGGCACGGTCTGCGGGAGGACCACCTTCAGGACCAGGGACCTCCGGCAGAGCCGGAAGGCTTTGCCCATGTGCACCAGGGAGAGATCGATGGCCTTCACCCCCTGCCACATGTTGATGGCGATGGCAGGAAACGCGGAGATCCCGATGGCGGCAAACGCCGCGAGGTCGTTAAGGCCGAACCAGAGGACGCTCACGATTCCGTACACCACGGCGGGGATGGTGAGGCCCACCAGGACCCAGGTGTCCAGCATCCACTCCCCCACCCGGGAGATCCCCATAACCACCCCGATCAACGTACCTCCCCCCAGGGCCAGTCCCATGCCCACCAGCACCCGCCGTACGGTGACGCCGATGTGGTAGAAGGTCTCCGGCTGGTGGAGATTCCGCCAGATGGTCTGCAACACCGCGGAGGGCCCCGGCAGGACCGTCTCGGGGAGCATGGAAGCAGCCCCAGCCCAGACCAGCAGCATCCCCGTAACTCCCAGGAGCCGGAAGGACCAGTTCCGCCAGGCCATGGGGCCGAACCTACTGCCGCGGCTGCAGATCCAGCCGCATGAGTCCTGGAGGAATATCCCGGACGAACCGTTCCGGGCCCAACACCTCGATCAGAATCCGGATGAACTGCTCCTGCACCCTCCGTTGCGCTTCGTCCCAGTTCCGGATGAACCGGCTTCCCATCCGTTGACGCAGCAGTACCGCTGCGGCCTCCGGGCTGGGGAACTCCAGCTCCCGGGCGTACTCCACCCACACCTGGCGCTGCCGATCCACGTACCGCATGGTGTCCTTGTACGCAGCCGAGAAGGCCCGCAGCACCTCCGGACGCCGGCGGGCGTAGTCCTCCGTGGTGGCCATCACCACGTGGGCCGCCACCCGCCCAAACCGCTTCTGGAAATCCTCCGTGAGGTCGCTCACCACCCGATAGCGACCTTCGAGGAACACCTTGACGCCGTCCACGGTACCGAACAACGCCGCCGCCAGTTCCCCCCGATCCATAAGCCCCTTAAGGGCCGGATTAGGTGCGGAGATCAGCTGGGCCTCCCGTTCCAGATCTATCCCGTACACGTACCGCCCCACGGCCATCAGCATGGCATACGTAGCGCTTCCCGGGCCACTGAACGTCCCCACCTTCTTTCCCCGAAGGTCCGCCAGGGTCCGCACGGGGGAGGCCTGGGGCGCAAGGACCAAGTTTGATGGGCCCGTGAGCACGTTGAAGATCACGACTCCCTTCCCCTCCGCCCGTGCCTTCACCGCCCCCACCAGGCCCATGAACCCGACGTCCACCAGTCGCTCCGCCACCGCCTGGTCCGCGAACTGGGGCTGAAGCACCCGCCGGATGTCCAGCACCAGGTTGTACTTACGGTCAAATCCCTGTTTTTGCATCACGTTGATCACGAAGTCCTGCACTCCAGGAATGACCACCACCCGAACGGTGGTTGGCTCCGGAAGGCGCACGGAATCCGAGACGGACGGGCCGGCCAGAGCGCCAAAGGAGCCGACCAGGACGAGCACGCTCAGACCTGCGAGCATCCATCCACGCCTCTGCATTTTCCCCTCCCCCTTCCCTGGTTAGACTTCTACCGGTACGGTGCGCGGATCCGTGATCACCCCCGTGATGGCCGAGGCCGCGGCGGTGGCGGGACTGCAGAGGTAGATGGAGGCGTGGTAGCTCCCCATGCGGCCCTGAAAGTTCCGGTTGGCGGTGCTGAGACACACCTCCCCGTCCGCGAGTGCTCCTCCGTCGCCCGCGCACGCCCCGCACCCCGGGTTTGTGATGAGGGCCCCTGCTTCCAGGAAGACGGAGAAGATCCCATCCTCCACCATCCGCCGCACGGTCTCCTTGCTGGCGGGGGTGACGATGAGGCGCACGCCCGGAGCGACCTTTCGTCCCCGCAGGTAGCGGGCGGCCTCCACCAGATCCTCGTACTTCGCATTGGCGCACGAGCCGATGAACACCTGATCCACCCGGGTCCCCGCCACCTCCGTCACCGGCTTCACGTTGTCCACGGTATGGGGACAGGCCACCTGCGGCACCAGAGCCCGGCCATCCACGGAGATCACCCGGCGGTAACGGGCATCCGGATCCGGGAAGACCTCCTCGTACTGGTCGAGGTACACTCCCCGTGCCGCCAGATACTCCCGGGTGACGTCGTCCGGAGGGACATAGGCGCACTTGGCCCCCAGCTCCATGGCGAGGTTGCAGAGCGTCATGCGCTCGGAGACCGAGAGCCCCCGGATGTACGATCCCGTGAACTCCACGGAGCAGTACGTGGCGCCGTCCGCGGTGAGGTCTCCGATGAGCTTCAGCATCACGTCCTTGGCGCTACAGCCGGGCGCCAGAGGTCCCTCGATGGCCACCTGGATCGACTCCGGAACCCGCATCCACAGCCGCCCCGTCGCCCAGGTGGCGGCCAGCTCGCTGAACCCCACCCCGGTTCCGAAGGCACCCAGGGCTCCGTAGATGGTGGAGTGCGAATCTGTGCCGATCAGGAGCATGCCGGGCCGCACGTATCCTTCCTCCATGAGGACCACGTGGGCGATCCCCGCCTCCATGTCGTAGAACTTCCGGATCCCGTGCCGTCGGGCGAACTCCCGGCACAGCTTCATGTCGGCCGCGGTCTTGGCGGTCTTGGGCGGGGAGATGTGGTCCATGACCATGGCGATCCGATCCGGGTCGTACAGCCGCTCCACGCCCAACTTCTCCAGGGTCCGGATGCACCGCCAGGAGGCCATGTGGCTCATATACAGATCCGGGTACACGTCCACGATCTGGCCCGCGTCCACGTACAGAAGGCCCGCGGCCCGGGCCAGCACCTTCTCCGCAAAGGTCTTCGGCCCGGCTGTTCCGCAAGGGGCCGGCCGTGGCTTTGTGGCCTCGCCACGGGCGAGGTACGGGATAAGGCCACCCGCGGCCAGGATCTCCCGAATGGTCTCTGGGTACGGCCGGAAGCGATAGGTGCGGCCATCCACCTCCACCGTTCCTGCCGCGAGATCCACCCACACCTCCGATCCGTCCTCCGCGGCATCCGCGGCCTCTGGGCACTCCACCGCCACAAGCCCCGTGTTGATGGCGTTGCGGAAGAAGGTGCGGGCGAAGGACCAGGCCACCACGGCCTGGATCCCCGCGCCCACCAGGCACGTGGCGGCCTGCTCCCGGGCGCTCCCGCATCCGAAATTCCGGCCGGCCACCACCACTTGGCTTCTGCGGAGGCGTGCCTGCACCTCCGGGCCGAGGGGCTCGAAGGCGTGTTGGGCGAGCTCTGCAGGATCAATGCTCACCAGGTACCGACCTGGGATGATCACATCCGTGTTCACGTTATGGCCGAACCGGATACACTTTCCGCCCACTCGGCTGGACATCCGCTCTCCCTCTCCTTCCTCAGGGCGTGGTCTCCTCCAGGAACCACTCCTCGGGAATCGTGCGGCCCAATCCCAGGGCCTCCGCCTTCGCCAGGACCCGGGCACCTACGGCCGCGAACTGGATTCCCATCCCCGTGTTGTTGGCGAATACCGTGATCTGATCCGGGTAGGTGCGCCCGGGAGCCCGTCCGACCAGTATCTCCCCCAGCTCCCGAATCTCCTCCCGCCGCTTCCTTCCCCGCCGCACGGGTCCCAGGATGTCAATCTGGTTGTCATGCTCCACCTGCTCGTTGGAAAGCACCACGATCACGTCCGCCCGATCGAAGGTGGCGTCATCGAGCTCCCGGCGCATGGCGGTTCCATCCGGGCTGGTGATGCAGGTCACGTGCGTCCCTGGCTCCAACCAGGCACCGTCGAAACAGGGATCCATGGCCGCGGTGGCGCACGTGACGATCTGGCAGCCTTCCACCGCCTCACGGGGATGGTCCACGGCGACCACGCGCTTTCCCGTGCGCTCGCTCCACTGAGCGGCGAAGGCTTCCCGGTGCTCCCGGGTTGGGCTGTAGACCCGGACCTCCTCGATGGCGGGACGGACCAGCAGCAGGGCCTCCAGGTGCGCGCCAGCCTGCCATCCGGACCCGAACAGACCCGCCACCCGCGCGTCCGGATTGCTCAGTTCCCGGATCCCGAGGGCACTGGTCGCCCCTACCCGCATCTTCTGAATCACACTGTCGTGGAGGATGGCGAGGGGCGCCAGATCCCGGAGGCTGAACAGGAAGATCAACCCCACGTACCGGCCTCCTGGGGCCACGGGCAGAAGCCGCCGTCGCTTCACCCCATCCGGGAGGGTCTCCACCCCCGCGAGGTCCGAGGTGATCCGGAGAGCCCACACCCCCGCGCTCACGCATCCCCCTTCCTGGGACTTGAACCGGAATCGGAATCCGGGATAACGGGGGTCCTCCAGGGGAAAGTAAGTATGGTTCCGGGGCCGGTTCGCGCCGAGCCCTTGGGCCAGCTCCTTATAGGCCTGCTCCAGGGCCTCCATGCAGTCCTGCATGGTGAGCACCTGGGTGATCTCCTCGTTGGTGAGGATCCGCATCCCTCCCTCCTATCCGCCTTCCACCCGCACCACCGGATCCGGGGGCAATCGGTCCGTAAGCCAACGCACTCCGTCCCTATACACCTCGTATGTATCCGCGGCCACCCACCGCGTCCCATCCGGCCCCCATAGCCGGAGCTCGAGGGAAACCACGGTGCCCTCAGCAAGCGGCTCGTCCCGCACCTGCGGCAGTCGATGCTCCCCTCGGGTCTCGAGATCCACGTGCTCCACCACGTCCACAGACCACCGTTCGTCCGGTCGGCTCCCCAGCCATGCCCGGACCTCCGCCTCCACCTGCCTGATCTGCACACCAGCCCTCAGGGTCGTGGTGGCCCTCCGGTAGGCCTCCGCGAACCGCTCCCCCGCCTCCAGACGGGCCCGGTCCTCCAGGACCGTGCGCGCCGCGTGGGCCCAGTATCCCCGCCAGTCCACCAGGACCTCTATGGACCATCCCCTTCCGGGTCCGGGATCCCACCACAGGACCACGTCCCGGACCCCTGCACTCCGCACCTCCCGCTCCGCGGCGGCCACCCGCTCTGACCTTTCGCCGGGCGTGCTGGCGGCCACGGCCACCGCGGTGGCTGCCAGCCTTGCACTCTGCCGGAGGAGCTGGCGCTCCGCCTCGGAAGGACGGCGTCGCAACCCCCGAACCACCGATCCCAGATCGCGTACGGGGCGGTCCACAAGCCGCTTCCGGACGGCTTCCACCAGGGGAGCAGGCCACCACATCTCCTCCACCAGTCCCACGCTTCCCCCGGGATGCTCGGCGGCAACGGCCTCCACCAGGGCGGCAAGGTCCTGGCCGCTCCTCAGGTCTCCGACCGTGGAGATGGACCGCATCCAGGGATGTACCCGGGGGGAGAGTTTGGTAAGGAACACGGGCATTCCCTCGGGGGGGACTGCAAGGATGCCTTCATTCCAGTACAGGCAGAGGTTGGTGAGGTATGTGATGTCTCCGGACCGGTACACATCCCCGTAGATCAGTCCCAGCCCGCAGCCGATGGCGCGAAGACGATCCTGGAGCGCTCCCACCCGCCGGGTGTACTCTTCCAGGGCCACGTCAAGCGGATCGAGGACCACAAGCCCGCGCTTCACGGGTTCCTCCCTACACGGCGAACAGGATGGGTTCTGTGCGGACCAGTCGCTTGCAGCCCTCCCGGGTGACCACCACGGGATCCCCCAGCACGAAGTAGCCCGCCAGCGGTGTGTAGGTGTTTGGGTGCACGATGAGTACCGTGTTCTCCTCCAGAGGGATCTCTACACCCT
The DNA here is from genome assembly GCA_025059775.1 of Armatimonadota bacterium. Classification (NCBI taxonomy): domain Bacteria; kingdom Bacillati; phylum Armatimonadota; species Armatimonadota bacterium. Next base: position 61,935 of record JANXCW010000003.1, on the reverse strand, counting down.
CCAGGAGGGTGGGCCACTCGTCCAGGTGCAGGCCATGTCCGTGTCCCCGCACCCGGGTGTACCGGCTCGTGCAGTACTCCCCGTAGCCGTACTTCCGGAAGACGTCGTTCTGGGCCTTCGCCACCTCGTGGGCGGTGACACCTGGTCGGCAGGCCGCCAAGCCCGCCTCCATCGCCTCCCGGAACAGCTCCAGCGACCGGATCTGAGGCTTCGTAGGCGCTCCCACCACCGCGGTCCGGCAGATCTGGGCCCAGTACCCGTTGACCTGAGGGGTGAGCTCGGTGCGCACGAGATCCCCCCGCTCGATGCGACGTCGGCCGGGCGGGGTCATCCCTCTCACCTCGTCCCTGCCGGAGGCGATGAGCAGGAAGTTGTCCTCCGCCCCAAGCCGCTTCAGCGTCCCCTCCACCTCCGCCACCACCTCGTACTCCGCGACGCCTGGTCGGAGGGCATGCAGAAATGCTTCCCACCCCACCTCGCACACCCGGGCTGCCCTTCGAACCTGCTCCACCTCCCAGGGGCTTTTGGTCATGCGGAGGCGATCCAATAGGTCGGTGGCGGGTACCCAGCGCGTACGGGGAAACTCCCTCCGGAGCGCCCTCCCAAGGGCCTCCGGCACGAGCTCCCACAGGGCTACCCCGACCCGGTCCGGGGATCCCCCCTCACGGATCCGGCTCACGAGCTCCGCACACTCAGGGAACCCAAGCGGGCGAACATCCTGAACCCAGCCAGCTTGTTCCACAGCGGACCGGTCTTCCTCCCGGGAGACGAAGGCGGCAGGCTCCCCGACCGCAGGCAGGTAGACCGCGGAGAAGCCTCCCCGGATCCGGGCCCCGGTGAGGTAGCGCACGTTCTCCCGCCGCCATGCGGGACCCCACAGGAGCAGCCCCTCCAGTCCGGCCTCCGCCATGGCCGCCCGGATTCGGCGGATCCGCCAATCCCGTTCCTCCCGCGGAGGTGGTTGTGTGGACACCGTGATTCCCTCCGCCAGCCGGGTTTGTCTATACAATACACTACGTCGCCGCCTCCCGGAATTCCTTCCCACGGGGCCTCACCGGAAGAGGGTGACCTGGAAATAGTAGCGGTCGGCCCGGTAGTAGGTGCGGGTAACCTCGAACAGCTGGCCGGTGACAAGGTAGGCGCGCCTGCGGGCGAGAAGGAGGGGGCTACCTTCGGGTACCTCCAGTACCCGGGCGTGAAAGCGGGTGGCGGGCACCGCCTCCACCCGTTGCTCCGCCCGGTGGATGCGCAGGCGCAGCCGGTCCTCCAGCACCCGGTACACGGACCCGCGTTCCAGGTCCTGGGGGCGCAGTCCTCGGACCAACGGGGCAGGCATGTAGATCACCTGGAGGGCGAGGGGAGTCTCGTCCAGGTACCGCACCCGGCTCACGCGGAGCAAGGGGGTCCCGGTGGGCAGATCGAAGAGCTCCGCCACGGGCCGCGCCGCGGGAAGGGTACCCCAGCTGAGCACCCGGGATCGGAGCCGATCCCCCTCCCCTCGTGCCTCCAACTCCTCCGAGAGGGTGGTGAGGCGGCTGAGTTGGCGTTCGAAGGGAGGCTGGGTCACGAAGGTCCCCACGCCCTGCCGACGGTACAGCCAGCCCTCGCGCACCAACTCCATGACCGCCTGACGAGCGGTCATACGGCTCACGCCGAACCGCTCCGCCAGTTCCTCCTCCGGGGGAATCCGGTCTCCCGTGCGCAGCTTGCCCGACTGGATCTGCTGGAGGAGGTGCTCCTTGATCTGCTGGTACCGGTATAGGACCGGCTGGGCCTGTTGGGCTTCCGTGCCGAGCCTCCGACTCATCCTCTAGACCATGCGCGGCTGGATCTGCACTTCCATCTCCGTACGGCACAGGGCATGCAGGAAGCAGGTGTGCTCCCCCATGGCCAGGAGCTCCTGTGCGAAGGCGTCGTCCTCCTCGTCTCCAAAAAGACGTGGGTCACCACGGGCTCCGCATCCCCTCCCATCCGGAAACCTGTGTCCTGCGCCACCCGGCAGGCCCGCAGGTCCTTGCGCCGGATTCGGGCGAAGCGTGCCAGCTGGGTCATGAAGCAGAAGGCGATCCCTGCGGAGAGGTACGTGAGAGGGTCAGGGGCCCGTATACCCGATGGGTCACAGAGAAACCGGAAGATGGTCCCGCGGGGGTTGTACATGCGCTGCTCCACGTGCCACAGCCCTTCTGACGTCTGCACGCAGATGGCCTGGAGATGCAGGGTCCGGTCCTGCGTCTCTGCCAGGCTCGAGCCCGGGTGGCTGGTGTCCTCTTCCGTCCTCGGCGTGGGCCCGTTCCGTTCCACCGCCCCCGGATCTTCCACGGGAAGCAACCCGTCGAAGAAAGGATGAGGATCCGGAGGGATCGGTGTATCTGCGGGATTTACCCGTACCGTTCTCAGAGGACGGCCGTTGTGGACTAGGGAGAATCGGTTCGCAAGTCCGGCACGCACAAGGCCGTACGCGGGTGCCCCACATACCGCCTCCCGGATCAGCGCTTCCGGGAGCACTCCGAGCACAGAGAGCTCCGGCGGGGTACGCACCCGCACGGAGGGTCCCTTGCGTCGCCGAACCTCTCATGGTGTAGCGGGTGTCCAGCTGAAGCTGCACCGGCCTCCGCGGAGCACCCCGCAACACCATCTGCCGTTGGAGCGCCTCCGCGAGGTCCGTTACCAGCCCCACGCTGAAAAGGGCCAGGAGCGGAGGCGCTACATCATCGCCCAGGAGATAGGGCCCCTCGTCGCTGGCGAGCCGCCAAGTGGCCCGCGTGGCGCTCTGGGCTACCAGGACTTCCTTCTGCATGGTGGAGAGCGACCGGGCCGCGGTACGTACCACGATCTTCTCGCCATCCGCTTGTCTTCCCAGGATCCGGTCCGGGGCCAGATCGATCCGGAAGAACAACGGCAGGCCCGAAGCCTCCAAGGGACTTTTCCCCACGGCCCTCTCTCCTTCAGCGCCCCACGGGCGCAGGCTCCCACGTTCTGGAGGGCACCCCGTAGGTGTAGAAGGTGTCCGGCAGCCGCCCTCCGAACCAGATGCTGCTCTTTTCCAGATCGCTTTCGTTCGCCACGTCCCAGACCACCGTCTTCCACTCCGGGTCGAAGATCAGGTACCCGGTATCCCCGAACAGCTCGATGCGGGTTCCCCCCGGCTCAAACACGTACAGGAAGTAGGCCTGAGTGGTCCCGTGCTTGCCAGGTCCCGCCTCGATCCGGACTCCATAATCGCTGAAGATGTCCGCGATGTCCAGAAGGTGCTGAGGGTAGCCGTACCAGTAGGCAAGATGGTGGAACCGGCCCGGCTGACCCGTGGCATCCCGCATCACCGCGACTTCATGGACAAGCGGGCTTACGCTCAACCACGCACCGACCTCCACTCCTCCTTCGCCGATCTTCTGTTCCCGCAGGCGGAAGCCCAGCACCTCCTGGAAGAACCGCCGCATGGGAGGAATGGAGCTTGCCAGGAGATTGACATGGTCGATCCGGCGCACGGGAACGCCCCGGAGGGGCCGCCGCTGTGGCCGGTTGCGCAGGGCGGTGCGCTTCTCCGGAGGCGCCTGGTAGTACTCGACCTCCCACAGGATCTCCATGGGGTGGCCTTCCGGTGTGGTGAACCGATACGCGGGCCCGTGCCCCACATCTCCCTCGGACCAGCCGCATCCGTAGCCGCTCTCCGCCAGCCGCTCCACGGCCGCCTGCAGTCCTTCGGGGCTCGGAGCCCGCCACGCGATGTGTCCCAACCCCGCGGTGGGAGCCTCCGTGATCACCAGGGTATGGTGATAGGTGTCCTCATATGCTCTTAGGTACACAGAGGGTCCGTGACGGGTGGTTTCCTCCATCCCCAAGAGGTCGTGGAAGAACCAGTAGGTCTCCTCCGGCTTGGGCGTGAGCAGCTCCACGTGCAGCAACTGTGCCACCAGGGGTGGAACCATTTCCCTCACCTCCTCGCAGCTTGCTCTGCCTCCTGTGCCTCCGCCTGCGCGATCTCCATGAGGATCTGGGAGCCGTAGTTCGCCGCCGACAGCCCCCGGAAGAGGAACGCAAGGCCCACCACCGCCGCCAGCTCCTCCCAGGTGGCGCCGGCCCGGCGGGCCGCGATGGCGTGCAGCTTCGCGGCGTCCTGGAGGTTCACGAGCAACATCCCGAACAACATCAACTGGGCTGTCTTCACGTCGAAGCACTTGGGGTACATGAAGTGACGCCGCAGGGCCTCTTGCAGCCGGAGCCCCTCCGGGTCCACACGGGAGAGGAGGTCCGTGCGGGCCTGAATACGGGGCGGCACGAAACCCATCAGATCCACATACACGGAGCGCAGCCGCTCCACCTCCTCATCGTCCATCTGTCGAGCAGGAAGTCCTTCTCGCAAGCGTCTCACCTCCTTCACAAAAGAATGAAAAGTCTACCCTCCCCCCGCGGATTCCGAACGTCCCACACCCCCCTCTGACGCACCTGCCGGCTGGGGGGAACGTCCGGAGCCGGCCCTGGCCTCCCTAGGTATACCCGGGAGGAGTACCCGGCCCAACCGCAGGAGGAGACGTCCCGCGAACGGCACTACCCCCTCCCGGAAGACCAGGAAGAGCACCACCAGGAGGATGCCGTACGTGAGCACCGTGAGCTGCCCGAAGGGGCGCACGAGCTCGTCCACCAGGGTAAACAGTCCTGCTCCCACCACGGGTCCCAAGGTGGTCCCTATCCCCCCCAGCAGCAGGGCGAGGAGCACCGGGATATCCACGTGCCCCAGGGCGAAGACGGAGGGACTGATAAACCCGTTGACGTCCGCGTACAGGACCCCTACAAGCCCGATAAGGCCTGAAGCCAGGGCTGCGGTCCCAACCTTGTACCGCGTCACGTCGATCCCGGAGAGCTCCGCGTTCAGCTCGTCTTCCCCCAGGGCCCGGAAGGCGAGCCCGTATCGGGACCGGAGTAGGAGCTGGTAGATGGTGAGGGAGCTCACCAGGACTCCGAGGAGGACGTAGTACGCGCGCGTTGGCGCTTCCCCCAGACCGAATCCCAAACCCTGGGTGGAGATCCCCGTCTCCCCGTTCGTATACTCCCTCAGACCCAGCAGGAGGTTGTGGAAGATGAGGGAGACCGCCACGGTGATGATGCCCACGAACAGCACCCCCAGCCCCCGACGCACGCCCACGTAGCTGAGGAAGCCTCCCAGCAAGGCCGCCCCCAGCGTGGCAAGGACGGCGGCCAGGAGGGGGGGGAATCCTGCATCCCGGACCAGGATCACGGAGGCGTACGCTCCCAGGCCCGCCAGGGCTCCCACACAGAGGAAGAGCTGACGGGTGTGTCCGAACAGGAGGTTGAAAGCCACAGCGTAGGTGGCCAGGATCAGCATGAGGCTCGCGATGCGCAGCCCATAGGGACTTCCCCCGAGCAGGAAGGGCACCATCACGAGGACCCCTCCCGCGGCCAGGACCGGAACGGCGTGGACGACCAGCTGGCGTCCGCTCATGGCCAGTACGCCAGCAGCCCCTCGGGCCGGATCAACAGGGTGGAAGCCGCCACCGCCAGGAGCACGATCCAGGTGACGTAGGTCCCCACCGCGTAGCTCAACGTGGCGTTCACCAGCCCCAGTATGAGGCTCGCGAGGAAGGTGCCCGTGAGGCTGCGGACCCCGCCCACCACGGCCACGATCAGGCTCAAAATGGTGAACTCCGTCCCCATCTCGGGGCCCAGGTACGAGAAGAAGCCCTGCGCCACCGCCGCGACCCCTGCCAAAAGCCCGCTGAGGGCCACCGTGAGGGTCCGCACCCGGTGCACATCCACCCCGCACAGCCAGGCTCCTACCTCGTTCTGGATGATGCACCGGATGGCCTTGCCCAGGAAGGTGCCCCTCAGGAAGGCCAGGAGAACCAGGAACGCGGCCACGGCAAGACCTGCCACGGCCAGGCTCCCCGTGCGCACCACAATCCCCCCGATCCGGACGTAGGGGCTGGAGAGCTGCAGGGTCAGGGCCAGGTTCGGGTACCGCCAGGTAAATAGTCCATCCAGGGCGAAGGAAAGCCCCAGGGTCAGGATGATCCCCAGGAGCAGGCGCTCCTCCCCCCGGCGGGCGTAGGCCTGACGTAGAAGGGTCTGGTCCAGCAGGAGGGCCACGAATCCCGCAAAGAGGATTCCCGCCGCGCAGGCCAGCACGGGAGGCCAACGGCTCTGAAGCAGGAGGGCGGCCACCAACCCTCCGGATACCGCCACCTGCCCGTGCGCCAGGTTCAAAACCCCTCCCAGTCCGTACACGAAGACCACACCCACGCTCAACAGGGCCAGTTGCAATCCCTGTACGAGTCCATCGAGCACGATCCCCGTCATCCGCCCGCCACCCCGCCTACGGACTCCATGCCCCGCAGCTCCCCTAAGTACGCCTGCCGCAGCTCCGACTTCCCCCACAGGTCGGAGGCCGCTCCCCGGAATACCACCCGTCCGTCCCGGAGAACGTAGACCCGGCGGCACAGGGCCAGGGCCGACCGTACCTGCTGCTCCGCGAGCAGGATGGTCACCCCTTCCCGCTGCAGCGCCTCCAGCTGGCGATACAGCTCCGCCACCAGGCGGGGCGCGAGGCCCGTGGAGGGTTCGTCCAGCAGGATCAGTTTAGGCCGGCCCATGAGGGCCCGGGCAATGGCCAGCATCTGCTGCTCGCCCCCGCTGAGGGTGCCGGCCCGCTGCCGGCGCCGCTCCGCCAGGCGGGGGAACAGATCGAAGACCAGCCGCAGCCTGCTTTGGAATCCCCCAGGCGAACTGTACGCTCCCAGCTCCAGGTTCTCGAGAACCGTGAGCTGTGGAAAGAGCTCCCGCTCCGCGGGCACGTACACGAGACCCCGCCGGGAGATCTCATGGGGCGGAAGCCCGTGGATGGGAGTCCCTTCGAAGATCACCGCTCCCCGCTGGGGACGGATCAGGCCCGCGATGGCCCGAAAGAGCGTGGACTTCCCTGCCCCATTAGGCCCCAGCACCGCGGTGGCTTCCCGCCCGGGCACCTCCAGGTCCACCTCCCGGACCACCGCGGTGCCGTCATAGCCCGCCCACAGATCCCGGACTTCCAGCATGGACTATCTCCCTACTCCTTCCAGCTCGTGCATGGGCACGCCCAGGTAGGCTTCTACCACCACGGGATCCCGGGCTACCTGTGCGGGCGGACCATCCGCGATGATGGCGCCGTGATCCAGGACGATGACGCGCTCCACCGTTCCCAGAACCGCCTCCATCACGTGTTCCACCCAGAGAATGGTGATCCCCAGCTCCTGCCGGATGCGCCGGAGCAGCGCGGTACACTGCTCGATTTCCACCAGGCTGAGCCCACTCATGAGCTCGTCCACCAACAGCAGCCGGGGCCTTGCGGCCAGGGCCCGCGCCAGGTCCACCAGGCGACGTTCCTGGGTATTCAGCCGCCCGAGCACCTCCTCCCGTTTCCGCTCCAACCCCACCAGCCTCAGGGCCTCCCGTGCCCGGTGCAAGGCCTCCTGCCAGCGGATGCCCTGGGGTCCCCCAAACAGCCCCCCCACCAACACGTTCTCCTCCACCGTAAGGCGGGGGAACAGCCGGGGGATCTGAAGCACCCGCCCCACTCCCCGACGGGTCACCGCGTGCGCGGGCAACCCGGAGATGCGCTCACCTTCCAGCTCCACCACGCCCTCATCCGGCGACAGCAGGCCGTTGATCACGCTGAGGAGGGTGGTCTTTCCCGCTCCGTTGGGACCGATCAACCCCACGAAGCCTCCAGCCTCCACCTCGAAAGTCACGTCCCGGAGGGCCACCATTCCCCCAAAACGCTTCGTGATCCCCCGACACCGGAGGAAGGGCGAGTTACTCCTCGGGGACATAGGGCTCCAGACGCGGAACCCGGAACTCGAGCCGCTGCTTCCAGCCGCAGTTCGGGCAGATTCCGCCCGGCGGATCCCCCCGCTCGATGGTGAACATGATGGGACGGGCCTCCTTCATCTCTCCCCACTCCGTGAAGGACAGCGGCCATCCGTATCCGGGCTGCACGAACCTCCCCTTCCGGATCACCTCCGCGATGCGGCGGGGATCCGTGGAGTTCGCTTTCCGCGCGGCATCCGCCACCATCTTCACGATGGCATAGCCCGAGAGGGCGTTGTCGTCGAAGTAACGCCGGTAGGCGGCGTAGAACCGCTCCGCCAGCCGACGGAAGGTGGGATGGGTGAAATCCGCGCAGGTGTAGTCCACGTAGCGCCCGTAGAGGGCTTCTCCTGCCCGCTGCACGATCCACTCCGGCGGATTGTGGGCCCCGAACATCTGCTGGCGCATCCCCAGCTCCACGGCTTGACGCACGATCACGGGAATACCGGGCGGATGGCCCCCGATGTCCAGGAACTCAGGGTTGAAGCCTTGCAACCTGCGCAGGTACGGGGTGAAGTCCGAGGTGACCACAGGGGCTACCTCGATCTGGATCTGCATGCCTGGGATGGAACGCACGTAGCGCTCCAGCCATTGCATGTAGGACCGTCCCCAGGCGTAATCTGCGATGATGGCGCCCACCCGGGTGTATTTGTTGAACTGCATGAGAGCCGCGGACGCCTGCACGTACATGGGAGAGGCCACGAGGCAGGTCCGGAAGGTATACCGGCTGTTCCTCCGGAGGATGGTGTGCGCCCCAGCCCGCGTGAGGAAGATGGGGACCCGCAGCGTTTCCGCCTCCCGCGCGAGGGCAGTCCCGATGTCACTGCTGATCATTCCCCCCGCGGCCGTGATCCCCTCCCGCTCTACCAGGAACCGGAAGGCGCTGATGGCTTCCGCGGGGCTGTTGCGGTCGTCTCGCTCCACAAACTCCACCGGGCGTCCCAGCACGCCCCCCGCCGCGTTCAGCTCCTCCACCGCCATGCGCATCCCATCCCGCACGTTCACACCCCAGAAGGCAAACGGCCCGCTCAGGGGTGTCAGGGCCGCGACCTTTAAGGGCCGCACCTGGGCCCCGCTGGGAACCGCCAGCAACGCGGCAAATCCGAGGATCACCGCCACCCCGATCGTCCCCAAGTTCCGCATTCTCCCTCACCTCCCGTGGGATCCGCACATAGTATAAAATAGTATAAACGGGAATCCCCGCAACACGCGCGGCTTTCGGAAAACCCTAGATCCCTCCCACCAGATCTGCCGGGTGACGCCCGGGGGCCGCACGGCCGGGGGCAAAGCGGCGCAGGCTCCGCCCGATCTCTACCAACCCCCCGGGAAGCAACAGGACCACCAGGATGAAGAGAAATCCGAACACGAGCACATGGACCTCCGCAAGCCCCAGGGCTAGCACCTCCCGAACGGTTACGAAGAACGCCGCCCCCAACACGGGCCCCCATACGGTCCCGATGCCTCCCAGGAACACCATCAGCACGCTATCGAAGGTCCACACGGGGCTGAAGGCAAACTGCGGGTAGAAGCTGGGGTGGTAGTAGCCGAACGCACCGCCCGTAGCTCCTGCGAACCCCGCGCTCAACAGGAAGGCGAGGAGCTTGTGGCGGAAGGCGTTTATCCCCACGCTCTCCGCCACCAGTTCGTCCTCCCGCACCGCCACCAGCCCAAGTCCGAACCTGGCACGGGAGAGCCACCAAGCGGCCAGGGTGGCCGCGGCCGCCACGAGGAGGATGAGGTAGTAGCGGGGAAGGAGGTGGTAGGTGGCGATGGCCCGGGAGGGGAGTGCGGAGACCTCCGGCAGGGTAGTGGCGACCACGATGCGCAGGATCTCCGCCATGGCGAGGGTTCCGATGGCGAAGTACGGCCCCCGGAGGCGGAGAGAGGGGGCTCCTACGAGCAAGCCGGCCAGCACGCTGCCGGCGCATCCCGCGACCAGGGCCATGCCGACCGGAACCCCTTCCAGCCAAAGGGTGCGGGTCAGAAGAGCCCCGATGCCGAAGAAGGCCGCCAGTCCCAGGTTGACCTGCCCACCGAAGCCTCCCAGGAGGTTCCAGGACTGGGCCAGGGTCACGGAGAGAAGCACGAGGAACGCCCAATTCACCACCGCGGACTCCTGAAGCACTAACGGCAGGACCACGAGCGCTATCCCGCCCGCCACCGCGCCCGCCCGCCTCACGGGCCCCTCCCGAACAGACCCTGCGGCCGGAGGAGGAGGATCACGAGGAAGAGCACCAATCCCACCACCTCCCGGAACACCCCGCCGAGGGCGAAGGCGGCTGCGGATTCCGCCATCCCCAGCAGGATGCCCGCCACGAAGGTCCCGAACATGCTCCCCAGGCCCGCGAGGACCACCACGATGAGGGCCTTGAGGGTCCAGCCCAGACCGATGGCCGGGCTGATGGCATCGGACACCGTGACGAGAGCGCCTGCCACGCCCGCGAGGGCACTCCCCAGGGCGAACGCGGTGCGGTAGACCTGGCGTACGGGCACTCCCATGAGGCTCGCCGCCTCCCAGTCCTCCGCGGTGGCCCGGATGGCCCGCCCTAGATCCGTCCAGTGCAGGAAGAGGTGGAGTCCAGCGAGCGCCGCAAACGCCACCCCGAGGCCCCACACCCGCGTCAAAGGGATCACTACGGGCCCCAGGGGGATCACACGTCCCGCATAGCCGGTGGTCACCGCCCGTTCATCCGCGGTCCACGCGAAGATGGCGAGGGCGTGGAGCACGAGGGCAAGGCCGAATCCGAGGAGAATGGACAGCTGGATTTTCGCCTCTTCCTGGAGCCGGATCAGCCGGCCGAAGAGCGTCTGGTAGAGCACCACCCCCACGCCGAACAGAAGCGGTCCCGTGATCAGGACGGAGGCGAAGGGATCCACCCCCCACAGGGAGAAAGCCCAGAAGGTGGCGTACCCCCCCAACATCAGGAGCTCCCCATGGGAGACGTTCAACATCCGCAGCACGCCGAACACCAGGGCGAGTCCCACCGCGGCAAGCCCGTACAGCCCCCCCACGAGGGCCCCGAAGACGAGGTTCTGCAGCCAGATCTCCACTAGGCCCCCACGTAGGAACGCCGTACTTCTTCCGCCTCCAACAGCCTCCGGGCGTCCCCTTCCAGGACCACCCTTCCCTGCGCCATCACGTATCCCCGCGAGGCGTGCTCCAGCACGGGAAACACGTTCTGCTCCACCACCACCACCGTGACGCCCTCCCGCACGATGCGGTGAAGGGCTTCGTACACCTGCTGCACCACCCTGGGCGCCAGGCCCAGGGAGGGTTCATCCAGGAGCAGCAGCCGCGGCCGGCTCATGAGGGCCCGGGCAATGGCCAGCATCTGCTGCTGACCGCCGGAGAGGGTCCCCGCCAGCTGATGTCTGCGCTCCGCGAGGATGGGGAACAGGTCGAAGACTTCCTCTAGGGTCCGCGTCCGGTGGGCCCTGGCCCGGGCCGCGTAGCCCCCCATCCACAGGTTCTCGAGGACCGTCATGTGGCCAAACAGCCGACGGCCCTCCGGAACCATGGCAATGCCCCGCTCCACCACCGCCTCTGGGGGCTTCCCATCCAGGCGCTCCCCCTCGAACCACACTTCGCCCCGGAGGAGCCGCACGAGTCCCATGATGGCCCGGAGGGCGGTGCTCTTGCCCGCGCCGTTGGGGCCTACCACCGCCACCACCTCCCCGGGAGCCACCTGCCAGTTTACCCCCCACAATACCTGCGCATCTCCGTAGGCGGCCTCCAGGTTCCGGACCTCCAGCAGGGGGATCACGGGATCATCCCCGGCCCAGATAGATGTCCACCACCCGGGGGTGGCTGAGGACCTCCTCACAGGAACCTTCCGCGATCTTCTCCCCGGAGTTCAGGAACGCCACCCGGCCACACAAGGCCCGCACCGCGGACACGTTGTGCTCCACCAGCACGAGGGTGAGCCCCTCCGCCCGGAGCCGCTGGAACAGGAGGATCTCCGCCTGGACTTCTTCCGGGTTGAGCCCCGCGAAGGGCTCATCCAGGAGCAGAAGCCGGGGCCGGATGGCCAGGACCCGAGCGACCTCCAGGCGCCGTCGCTCCGCGAGGTTCAGCTGCCCTGCGGGGAGGAACGCCTTCCCATGCAGTCCCACCAAGTTCAGGAGCTCTTCCGCTTCCCTGCGGGCGATGGAGATGGAGGAGGCGGGTTGGGCGCCGTACAGGCGGGCTACCGCCACGTTATCCAGCGTGGAGAGGTGGTGGAGGCTACGGACAAGCTGAAAGGTCCGGGCGATTCCCAGCGTAGCCCGACGGTGGGCCGGTACTCCGTTGAGGGGGATTCCCTGGAACCGGATGTCCCCTCGGTCCGGGCGCAGGGTACCCGCCACCAAGCTGAACACCGTGGTCTTGCCCGATCCGTTCGGGCCAAGCAGCCCGAAGATTTCCCCTTCCTCCACGTGGAAGGTGAGGTCCCGAACCGCCTGCACCCCTCCAAACGCCTTCCACAGTCCGCGGACCTCCAGGAGGGGCTGACCCAAGGGCATCACCGGCTGCGGAAGGGCGGAGCCGGATACACGAAGCGGGCCGTGGCGAACTCCCGGGGCCACACCAGCTCCTGCCGTCCGCCCTGCCACTGTACGATGATCACCCGCACAGGGCTTGTGCCATCCGGCCGGAACCGCACGGGTCCCACCACGGTCGTGAGGTTCGTGGCGGCCATGGCGTCCCGGATCTTCTCATGATCGAGGCTTCCCGCCCGTCGGATGGCGTCCACCACCACCTGCACACAGGCGTAGGCAGGTCCCACGATGACATCCGCCGGCCGGCCGAACCTCTGCTGGTGCTTCGCGTTCAGCTCCGGGGCTCCGGGAAACTTCACCGCGTAGTGCCATCCCGGGATGAGCAGGGTATAATCCCCGTCCTTGCCCAAGCTCTGGCTCCAGGCGACAGCGTCCGGAGCCCGGATCAACAGGTACGCCTTGGGGTTAAAGTCAAGCTCCTTCATCTGACGGACCATGGTGATGCCGTCCGGCGGGGTGGGAACCCCGAGGACCAGCTCCGCGCCCGCGGCCTTGGCCCGCAGGATCAGGTCGCTCATGTCCCGGGTGCCCACGGTGTACTCCCCCCGGAACACCACCTGATAGCCGAACTCCGTGGACCGCACCGACCACAGGGAGGCCATCTCCCGGCCCCAGTCCGTCCGTTCCGCGAAGATGGCCACCCGCCGGGGTCGCTGGTCGGAGGGGAGATAGCTGTTGAGCATCCGGTATGTCTCGATGGCCATATCCGGCGACTTGGGGAACGGGGAGAAGAGGTACCGGTAGCCCCGCTGGTGGATGCTCCACAGGGCGAACGCCACCCCGCAGTACGGGATGCGGTTCTTCTCCGCCACCGCGGCCGCGGCCGCATGCAGGTCGCTCCCGAACCCTCCCAGGTACGCGGCGATCCCCTGCTGCGCCAAAGCCTCCATCCGGCTCACGGTCTTGGTGGGGTCGCTCTCGTCATCCAGCATCACCAGCTCCAGCCGTAGCCTCTGACCCCCCACCTGGACTCCCCCGCGGGCATTGATGTCCTCCACCGCCAGCTCGTACCCCGCCCGCACCTGAGCGCCCCCGGAGGCGAACCGGCCTGTGAGCGGGATCACCGTCCCCAGGCGGATCGTGGCCTGGGGGGCCGCGGTGCCGGCCCCGGCCACAGACAGGCTCACACAAACCAGCACCACCAGCCCTGTGAACACCGCCCCCTTTCTCCGCATCGCAGTCTGACCTCCCTGGTGGGATTCCAGCGCCGGAGTCCTTCGATCCAGGCTTCCTGCCCTCCTCAAAGTTAGGGGAGCCTTACCCAACCGCTCAATCTCCACGGGACGCCCATCCGGCACGGCCTCCGAAGACTGATTTCCCCCTTCTTGGGCATTGTGGTTAGAGCGGTTAGAATAGAACATGGCGTGGGATCGGACGAAAGTCAGCGATCCCGCCTACCAGATCGGAGAGGGGGAGCAGAGGATGCCGCAGGACGGGCGGGTGAAGGTGGCCATCCTGGGGTCCGGAAACATCGGGACCGACCTCATGTACAAGATCATTAAGAACCCGGGCCCCATGGAGCTCGTGCTGGTGGCGGGGATCGACCCCGCCTCCGAGGGGCTCGCGCGGGCGAGATCCTTGGGAATCCGCACGAGCGTGGAGGGGATCCGTGCGGTGCTGGAGGATCCTGAGATCCGCATTGTCTTCGATGCCACCAGCGCCAAGGCCCACGTCCGCCACGCCAAGATGCTCCGGGAGGCAGGAAAGTTGGCGGTGGATCTCACCCCGGCCGCCGTGGGTCCCTACGTGGTCCCTCCCGTGAACTTCGGGGAGCACGTGGACGCGCCCAACGTGAACCTCATCACCTGTGGGGGGCAGGCCACCATCCCCCTCGTCTATGCGGTGAGCCGGATCACGCCCGTGCAATACGCGGAGATCGTCTCCACGGTGGCGAGCCGCTCCGCGGGGCCCGGAACCCGACAGAACATTGACGAGTTCACCTCCACCACCGCCCGGGGTCTCGAGGTCCTGGGGAAGGCCGCGAAGGGCAAGGCCATCATCATCCTAAACCCCGCGGAGCCTCCCATCATCATGCGGAACACCATCTACTGCATCCCCGCGTCGGAGGAGATCGACCCTCAGGCCATCCGGGAGTCCGTGGAGCGGATGGTGGCGGAGGTCCAGCGGTACGTGCCCGGTTACCGGCTCAAGAACCCCGTGCACTTCGACCGCCGGGAGACTCCTTGGGGCGAGCGGACGGTGATCGCCATGCTCCTGGAGATCGAAGGGGCGGGGGACTTCCTCCCCACCTACGCGGGCAACCTGGACATCATGACCTCCGCGGCCCGGCGGGTGGGGGAACTCATCGCCCAGCACATGCTCGCGAGGGTAGCGGTATGAGCGCCACAGGAACCACGAGGCCCCCCTTGAAGCCCCCCCGGGTGACGGACACCACCCTGCGGGACGGTTCGCACGCCTTCCGGCACCAGTTCACCCGGGAGCAGGTGCACAGGATCGCCGCGGCCCTGGACGAAGCCGGAGTCCCCGTGATCGAGGTGAGCCACGGGGACGGGCTCGCGGGATCGAGCATCCAGTACGGATTCTCCCGGGTGTCGGATCTGGATCTGGTGGAGGAGGCCGCCTCCGCGGTCCAGCGGGCCCGCATCGCGGTGCTGCTCCTGCCCGGGATCGGCACCCGGCACGAGCTCAAGGAGGCGGTCCGCCGCGGCGCCACCATCGCCCGCATCGCCACCCAGTGCACGGAGGCGGACATCTCCGAGCAGCACTTCGGACTCGCGAAGGAACTGGGGATGGAGACCGTGGGCTTCCTCATGATGGCCCACATGCGGCCTCCGGAGGTTCTGGCGGAGCAGGCCCTCCTCATGGAGTCCTACGGGGCGGACTGCGTGTACGTGGTGGACTCCGCGGGTGCTATGCTCCCCTGGGAGGCCGCGGGCGCGGTCCGGGCTCTCAAGCAGGCCCTCCGGGTGCAGGTGGGCTTCCACGCACACAACAATCTGGGTCTGGCCATCGGGAACACCCTCGCGGCCATCGAGGCGGGCGCAGACCAAGTGGACGCCTGCCTACGGGGATGCGGGGCGGGAGCGGGAAACGCGGCCACGGAGGTGCTGGCCGCGGTACTGGACAAGGCCGGGATCAACCCCGGCCTGGATGTCTTCAAGCTCATGGACACCGCGGAGTTCATTCTGGCGCCCATGATGCCCTTCCAGCCCTTCCCGGACCGGGATGCGGTCACCATCGGGTACGCGGGGGTGTACTCCACCTTCCTCCTGCATGCCCGGCGCATTGGAGAGCGCCTCGGGATCGACCCTCGGGAGATCCTGGTGGAACTGGGGCGGCGCAAGGCCGTAGCGGGACAGGAGGACTGGATCTTGGACGTGGCCCTGGACCTGGTGCGCGCCCGAGAGCAGGCGGCGGTAGGGGGATGACGGAGACGCAGCTGCGGGAGGAGATCCGCAAGGCCCGGCAGCACCGCACTTCTCTACCTAGCGTCGGGGTACAGCTGGACCTCGCGGTGGCCTACCGGATCCAGCAGGCCCTGTGCGAGGGTCGGGTTCTGCGGGGATTCAAGCTGGGCCTGCTGAGCGAGGCAAAGCAACGCCAGATGGGGATTCCGGAACCCATCTACGGACGCATCTGCGCGGACATGCTGCTCGAGCACACGGTCCCTCTCCACCGATTCATCCAGCCCCGCCTGGAACCGGAACTCGCCACCATCCTCCGGCAGGACCTTCCTCCCGGGAGCTCTCCGGGAGCCGCCCGGAAGGCCATGGGCGGCTGGTTCTTGGGGTTGGACATCCTGGACAGCGTCTGGCAGGACTACCGCTTCACCGCGGCGGAGGTGGTGGCGGACAACGCTTCGGGCGGTGGGTTCGTGCTGGGAGAAGTCCTGCTCGGAGAGCGGCCCCCTGAGACGCTGCGCCTGTACGTCAACGGAGCCCTCCGGACGGAGGGGCGGGTGGAAGCCCTTGGGGATCCCGCCCTGCGGCTGTGCTGGCTTGCGGACCGGGTAGGCGGGCTGTGCGCGGGGCAGGTGGTGTTCCTAGGTTCGCCCGCGGCCGCGGTTCCCGCGGAGCCAGGGGTTGTGGAGGTGGTGGGGGAAGACCGGCTGCTGCTCACGGTCCTGGAAGGTTAGGGGAAAGGAGGGGTCTGAGATGAGCCGACCGTTCTTCGAGCTGGAGCACTACATCGGCGGGGAGTTCGTCAGAGGAAAGAACCGGTTCGAGGTGTACTACCCCGCCACGAACGAGGTGATCGGCACGGCCCCGGAGGCCACCGCGGAGGAGGTGGACGCCGCGATCCGGGCCGCCCATCAGGCCTTCAAGCACTGGAGCCGCTTACCCGCCGTGGAACGTCGGAGGTACCTCCGGGCCTTCGCGAACGCCATCCGAGAGGCCGCGGAGGAGCTGAGCCGGATCGAAACCTGGGACGTGGGGCGCCCCGTCCGGGAGAACGACCCCGCGGTGTACATCGCCCGCGTGGCGAACAACATCGAGTTCTTCGCGGACTACGCGGTCACCCACGGAACAGAAGCCTTCCTCATGGACAACGGGTACGTGAACTACGTGCAGCGGATGCCGGTAGGCGTGGCCGCCCTCATCACGCCCTGGAACGTGCCGCTCCTGCTGGAGACCTGGAAGATCGGACCAGCCCTGGCCTTCGGGAATACCGTGGTCCTCAAGCCCGCGGAGTGGACGCCCATCGGAGCCTGGAAGCTCGCACAGCTCGCGCACCAAGCAGGGCTTCCGCCGGGTGTACTGAACGTGGTACACGGCTTCGGTCCCAACTCCGCGGGGGAGTTCCTCACAAAGCATCCCCTGGTGCGGCTCATCTCCTTTACAGGGGAGACCACCACGGGCCGCATCATCATGCAGAACGCCGCCCCTACGCTCAAGCGGCTCAGCTTCGAGCTGGGCGGCAAAGGCCCCAACATCGTCTTCGCGGACGTGGACCTGGACCGCGCGGTGGAGGTGAGTGTCCGGGCGGGCTTCTTCAACCAGGGGGAGTTCTGCCTGGCAGGTCCCCGGGTGCTGGTGGAGCGGCCCATCTTTGAGGCCTTTCTCGGCCGCTTCGTGGCTGCCTGCGAACGCCTGCGCCCCGGAGATCCCATGGATCCCCAGACCACCTTGGGCGCCCTGATCGCCCCGGAACACCTCCAGCGGGTCCTGGGGTATGTGGAGGAGGCCAGGACCCAGGGCGCTCAGATCCTCCTGGGCGGGGACCGGCCCTCGCTTCCCGCCCCCTTCGACCGGGGCAACTTCCTCAACCCCACGGTCATCGCGGGGGTGCGCCCCACAGACCGCATCTGCCAGGAGGAGGTCTTCGGCCCCGTGGTCACCGTCCTGCCCTTCGACACCGAGGAGGAAGCCATCGAAATTGCGAACGGGGTCAACTACGGGCTCAGCGCGGTGGTGCAGACCAGGGACGTGGGGAGGGCCATCCGGGTCTCCAACGCCCTTGAGGTGGGGACCGTGTGGGTGAACGATTTCTTCGTCCGGGACCTGCGGGTGCCCTTCGGGGGGATGAAGGACAGCGGCATCGGCCGCGAGGGAGCTCAGTACAGCCTGGAGTTCTACACGGAAGCGAAAACCGTATGCCTCAGCAGTCGGTAGAGGTCCTCGCGCATCGACTAGAGGAAGCCCTGCTCCACCGCCGCCCTATTCCCCCCCTGAGCGAGGAGGCGGGGCTGGTGCAGATCCCGGAGGCGTACGCGGTGCAGCAGCACTGGATGCGCCTGCGCACCGCCCGCGGGGAGCGCATCGTGGGTCGGAAGATCGGGCTCACGAGCGCCGCCATGCAGGCGCAGCTGGGCGTGAACGAGCCGGATTACGGTTGCCTGTGGGGCTCCCGGTACTTCCCGCCCCAGGCCGGCCGGGTGGAGGTTCCCTACGACCTCTTCCTCCAGCCCCGGGTGGAGGGGGAGGTGGCGTTCCTACTGGGCCGGCCCCTCCGGGGTCCGCACGTCACCCTGCAGGATGTGCTGGCAGCCGCGGAGGCGGTTACCGCAGGAATCGAGATCATCGACTCCCGCATCTCGGACTGGCGGATCAAGATCACGGATACCATCGCGGACAACGCCTCCTTCGGGGGATTCGTCACCGGACCGTGGTCGAGCCGGATGCGGGAGGCAGACCTGCGTCTGGTGGGCATGATCCTCTGGCACAACGGCCGGGCGGCCACGGAAGGCCTGGGCGCCGCAGCCCTAGGGCATCCGGCCCGCTGCGTAGCCTGGCTCGCCAACAAGCTGGCGGAGTTCGGAGAGGAGATCCGGGCTGGCGACATCGTGTTCAGCGGCTCCCTAGGAAGGGCCGTACCGGTTCAACGGGGGGATGTGGTCACGCTGGAGATGGCGGGATTCCCCCCCCTCTCCGTACGGTTTGTATAGACCGATCAACTTGCAGGCTTCCTCCTGATCGTCCACCATAGTTAGGTGGGCAGGCTGGGGGAGTCGGTGTAGATGGCACCTGCGGAACTCAGGGCAGAGCCTCCCGCCGTGGGAGTGGAGGAGGTGCGGAAGGTCTTCTCCACCCGGAAGGGGAGGCTTGTGGCCTTGGAGCAGGTGAGCTTCGAGGTACCCCGGGGGCAGTTCACGGTGATCGTGGGGCCCAGCGGGTGCGGCAAGACCACGCTCCTGCGGATCCTCGGGGGACTCGAGCGGGAGTTCGAGGGGCGGGTGGTGCTACACGCCAACGGCAGCGGGATCCCCTTTGCCATGGTGTTCCAGGAGCAGTCCGTGTTCCCGTGGATGACGGTACGGGACAACGTGGCGTACGGACTTGCGCTTCGGGGAGTCCCCCGGGCGCAGCGGTACACCATCGCGGAGCAGTGGATCGAGCGGGTGCACCTGGAAGGCTTCGCGGATGCCTACCCCCACCAGCTCTCGGGGGGTATGAAGCAGCGGGTGAGCATCGCTCGGGCCTTTGCGGTGGATCCCGAGATCCTGCTCATGGACGAGCCCTTCAGCGCCCTGGATGAGCAGACCCGCACCCTCCTCCAGCAGGAGGTGGCGCGGCTGTGCGAGGAGTACCGGAAAACGGTGGTGTTCATCACCCACAGCATCGACGAGGCCATCACCCTGGGGGACGAGGTGGTGGTGATGACGCGCCGGCCGGGCCGCATCAAGGCCCGGGTGCCCGTACCCTTCCCCCGACCCCGGGACGTGGTGGAGATCCGCAGCAGCCCAGAATACGGCCGCATCTACCGGCACATCTGGTCCCTGATCGCGGAGGAGGTGGGGGGCTAGTGGAGGAGCGAACCCTCCAGGCGCAGGCCCTGGAGCGCAGACCGGCGGTCCAAGCGAGCGGGTGGAGGACCCAGGCGGCGTCTTTGGCCCGCAGCGTCTTCCCGCTGGTGTGGCTGGGGGCCTGGGAAGCGGCAGCGCGACTGGGCTGGATGGACGCCCGGTTCTTCCCCCCTCCCAGCCTCATCTTCGAGACCCTGGTTCGGGGGCTCGGGGGTGGGGATCTGGTGCCACACCTAGGGGCAACCCTGGCCCGGCTGGGGGTGGGGTTCGTGATCGGGGCGGTTCCCGCGGCCCTCCTGGGGATTTTGATGGGGCTTTCCCCGTGGGTACGGGCGGCCCTGGACCCGGTGGTGGCCGCCCTCTACCCCATTCCGAAAAGCGCCCTGCTGCCGCTGCTGCTCCTGATCTTCGGACTTGGAGAGGGCTCTAAACTCACCATGTCCGCCATCGGGGTGTTCTTCGTGATGGTGGTGAACGCCATGGAAGGGGTTCTGGTAACGGGGCGGGTGTACTTCGATGTGGCCCGAAGTTTCAGCGCCACCCGATGGCAGCTGATCCGCACGGTGGCCCTCCCGGGAGCGCTGCCCCTCATCATGGCGGGGGCGCGGCTGGGGATCGGGCTGAGCCTGATCCTGGTGGTGCTGGCGGAGATGCTGGGAGCCCGAAACGGGCTGGGGTATGTGCTATGGAGCAGCTGGCAGACCTTCAGCGTGCCGACCCTGTACGCGGTGCTCATGATCACGGCGCTGCTGGGCTACCTCTCCGTGCTGGCCGTGGACGCCCTACGTAGGATCCTGGTGCCTTGGCAGTAAACCCGCAGGACGGGGGTGAGGGAGGTGCGGACAGTCCGGTGGGCCATCTTCGGCTTCGTCTGGGCATTGGCCCTCCTGAGCACGGGGGCCATGGCCCTGGGACAGCGGCGGCTCGAGCGGGTGGTGGTGGGGACCGTGGGCCACCCCTCCGATGCGGGGATGTACATTGCCATGGAGAAGGGATACTTC
This sequence comes from Armatimonadota bacterium, assembly GCA_025059775.1. Lineage (NCBI taxonomy): Bacteria > Bacillati > Armatimonadota > Armatimonadota bacterium. Next base: position 41,334 of record JANXCW010000003.1, on the reverse strand, counting down.
GCGGAGGAAGGCATCGAGCTCTCCATGAACAACACCTTCCGCACGGGCGGGCAGACCATTCCGCTCCTGGCCACGGGGCAGCTCCATGTGGGCGGTGGGGCCATCGACCCTGCCTTCATCAACGCCATCCATCAGGGGATCCCGCTCAAGGTGGTGGCGGGCAAGGGCATCATCCGGCGGGGCAACGGCTTCAACGTCCTCCTAGTCCGTCGGGAACTCTACGAGCGGGGCGTCCGATCCATCGCGGGACTGCGAGGGCGGAAGCTGGCGGTGACGAACCTGGAGGGTGCTGTGACCTTCGAGGTCCAGGAGATGCTCCGGACCGCGGGGCTCACCCTCCGGGATGTGGAGTTGGTGGTCCTGCCGAACCCCGATATGCCCGTGGCCTTGCAGAACGGTGCCGTGGACGCTGCCTTCGTGATCGAGCCCGTGGCCACCGTGGCCACCTACCGCCTCAAGTCCGCGGTGATCCTTATGACCGCGGACCGGGTGGTCAACGACTTCCCCATCGGGGTGATCTTCTACGGGCCCGCCATGCTGGCAAACCCGGACCTCGGAGTCCGTTGGATGACCGCCTACATCCGGGGGCTGCGCTACTACGACCTCGCCATGCGGGATCCCTCCGTGCGGGAGGAGGTGATCCGAATCTTCCTTAAGTATCTTCCCTTCAAGGACGTGGAGGTGTACCGGAACATGATCTGGCCAGGCCTGCGGCCAGATGGCACCTTCCACGTGGGCTACATCCGGCCCCTTCAGGAGTTCATGCTGGAGCGGCGGGCCATCCGGGCCATTGTCCCCACGGAGCAGCTTGTGGACTTCAGCTACCTCCAGAAGGCCCTGGACCGGATTCGGGAGCGGGGAAGCCGCTAAATCCAACCCACGGAGGATGAAGGTGCCCTGGAAGATCGACGTCTTCTGCCACATCCTACCGCAGCGGTACTACGACTACTTGGTGCGCCACGTGGCCGGGGAGGCGTACATGCAGAAGCGGGTGCGCGGGATCCCCGCCCTGTATGACCTCGATGCACGCTTCCGCATCCTGGATGCCTACCCCGATTACGTCCAGGTCCTCTCCCTGGCTGCCCCGCCCCTCGAAGCCGTGGCCGGCCCTGACCGGTCCCCGGAACTCGCCCGGGTGGCCAACGACGCCATGGCGGAGCTGGTGGATCGTTACCCGTATCGGTTCGTGGGATTCATAGCCTCCCTGCCCCTGAACCACCCAGAGGCTGCGGTCCAGGAGGCGGAGCGGGCCATCGGGGAGCTCGGCGCCACAGGAGTCCAGATCTACACCAACGTAAACGGAAAGCCCTTGGATCAACCCGAATACCTGCCCCTGTTTGCATACATGAGCCGGTGCGACCTTCCCATCTGGGTCCACCCAACCCGGCCTCCGGATCAACCCGACTACCCCACGGAGTCCCGCTCCAAGTACGACATCTGGTGGACCTTCGGGTGGCCTTACGAGACGAGCGTCTTCATGGCCCGGATGGTGTTCTCAGGACTCTTTGACCGATTCCCGAACCTGAAGCTCCTCACCCACCATATGGGAGGCATGGTGCCCTACTTCGAAGGTAGGGTCGGCTGGGGGCTGGATCAGCTGGGAACCCGCACGGACTTCCCGGAGGACCTGCAGGCCAAGGAGGCCCTGAGGAAACGCCCCTTGGACTACTTCCGTGCCTTCTATGCGGACACCGCCCTCTTCGGGGCGCTTGCGGCTACGGAGTGCGGGATCGCCTTCTTCGGAGCGGAGCGGGTCCTGTTTGCCACGGATTTCCCCTTCGATCCCGAGGGCGGTTCCCTGTTCATCCGGGAGACCATCCGGGTGGTGGAAAACGTCTCGTTTCCGCCTGAGGCCAAGCAGGCTATCTTCGAAGGGAACGCGCGCCGGCTACTGCGTCTTCGGCTCTGAAGCGGCCTGCTCCGGTACCTGGAGGAAGTCCGCCACCAGCTCCGCTACGTCCAGTACGCGCACCGCGCGCCCCTCTGCCGCGGACTTCACCGCATCTTCCAGCATCTGCAGGCAAAACGGGCAGCTCACCGCCACCGTATCGGCCCCCGTCTGGATCGCTTCCCGCGCGCGCTGGATGGCCACCCGTTCCTCTCCCCGCTCTTCCACCCAGGCCCTCCCCCCTCCGGCCCCGCAGCAGAAGGTGTTCCTAGCCCTCCGCGGCATCTCCACTAGCTTGCATCCCCCACGCTCCTTCAGCACCTCCCGGGGGGGATCCACCACCCCGTTGTACCGGGCCAGGTAGCAGGGGTCGTGATAGGTCACCGAGACCTCGGCTCCCCCCGCCTCCCGCAGGGCAGGTCTTAAGCTTCCCCGCCGGAGCAGGGAGGAGAGGAACTCCGTGTGGTGCTGCGCCTCCAGATCCCCACCCAGCTCCCGGTACTCGTTCTTCAGCACGTTATAGCAATGCGGACAGGAGGTCACCACCCGCCGCACCCCGTATCGGGCAAAGGTGTCGAGGTTTGCGGTAGCCAGTGTACGGAACACGAACTCGTCCCCCATGCGCCGGGCGGGGTCCCCGGTACACCGCTCCTCGGGACCCAAAACCCCCACGCGCAACCCGGCCTGATGCAGGATGCGGACGAGGGCACGGGCCACCCGCTGATAGCGCTCGTCCAGCACCGCACACCCCGCCCAGTAGACCACGTCCACCCTCTCCGCGCGCCCTACCTCTTTCATCTCCAGGACGGGCAAAGCCCGGTACCAGTCCCGCCGGCTCCACCGGGTCCCTGCCCAGGGATGCTCCCGCGCCTCCAGGCTGCGCAGGGCTTCCCGCATCCCACCGGGAAGCCGAGCCTCCTCCATCACCAGATAGCGCCGTAGGTCGAGGATCTTCGGGACGTGCTCGATGAATACTGGGCACGCTTCCATGCACGCCATGCACGTGGTGCACGCCCACAGCGTCTCCTCCCGGATCACATTTCCCGCGATCGGAACCGGTGAATTTCCCTGACCCGAGCGCATGGTCTTCCGGAGATCCAGGATCAGGTGCATGGGGGAGAGGGGTTTGCCCGTGGCGGAGGCGGGACAGACCGCGGTGCACCGTCCGCATTCCGTGCATGCGTCGAGATCCAGAAGATCCTTCCACGTGAAGTCTACAAGACTCCGGACCCCCAACACCGCCCCCTCTTCCAACGGGAGCGGGCGGGGAGAGCCACCCTGCTCCAGGGGCTGGAGGTACACGTTCAGGGGCGCCAGCAGGAGGTGGAAGAGCTTCGAATAGGGGATATAGGCCACGAAGGCGGTGGCGAGCACGAAATGGACCCACCACAGGACCGCATGGAGCCACCGCATGTCCCCGGGTGTCATCCCTGCTCCCCGGAAGGCCTGGGCGATCACAAACCCCACGGGGCTCCACCGCCCCCAGGGGTCCTCCGTGGCTGCGATGCGCAAGGCCTCCACCACGAATCCCGTAAGCAGGATGGCCTCGAAGAGGAGGAGAATGGCAATATCCGACCAAACTCCCCTCCGCAGCCGAGGAGGACCTCCGATGTACCGGGAGAGGAGCGCGGCACCGACGCCCAGGGCGGCCACGAGGCCCATGAGGTCCAGGGTGGCGGACTGGAAGTACAGGTAAAAAAGACCACGCATGATGCGGATCCGCAGGTCGTGGTGGACAAACACCACCACGGTCCCCAGGAAGAGCACCAGGAACCCCCAGAAGAAAGCGAAGTGGTAGAGGCCCGGCAGCCGGTCCGCAAAGAGCCTCGCATGTCCGATCACATGGGTGAGGACCAGTTTCAGGCGAGGCCGGACGGGATGGAGCCGGCTGAGGGACTTGCCGCGTCGCCACCACCGATACTCCCGGTAGACCCCGTATCCGAACACCCCTGCCGCCACCACGGTGAGGAGGTACATCACCACCACCCCCGCAGCCGGGATGTTCCAGAAGACCTCCCGGGTGGCTTCGCCCACCGTCCCTGGCCACATGGGATCTTCCCTTCAGGGCCCCTGTGGATCGACCTTCTTCCGCTCCCTCAGCCGCTCCACAAGCCGGGGGACGATCGCCCTCCAGTCCTCCACCACGCCAACCTCCGCCGCCTTGAAGATGGGGGCCTCCGGATCCGTGTTGATGGCCACGATGTGCCGCGCGCCGCTCACCCCCGCGAGGTGCTGGCTCGCCCCGCTGATCCCCACCGCGAGATAGAGCTCCGGAGCGATCTTCTTCCCCGTCTGGCCGATCTGGAGATGCCCGGGAGCCCAACCGGCGTCCACCGCAGCGCGGCTGGCCCCCACCGCTCCGCCCAGCAGGCGTGCGAGTTCCTCCAGCATCCGGAAGCCCTCCCTCCCGCCGATGCCCTGTCCTCCTCCCACCACCACCCGAGCCTCCTCCAGCCGAGGCCCAGCGGTCTCCTGCCTGCGGCTTTCCAACAGTCGAACCCTGGTCTCCACCGGGACCTCCTCGCTCAGAGGGAGGGCCTGGATGCGTTGCGGGTCTGGATCTCCGGACCGAAGGGGTGGTGCGGAGAACGCCCGGGGCCGCACGGTCACCACCGTCACGGGGCGGTGGGATCTCACCGCGGCCAGCGCCTTTCCACCGTACATGGGTCGGATCCAGAGGAGAGAACCCTCCGAATCCCTGCGCACCCCCACCACGTCCGTTATCGAAGCCGCCCGTAGCCGCCAGGCCACCCGGGGCCCCAGCTCCGCGCCCAGCGGATCGCCCCGGAGCAGCAGGACGGTAGGCTGCAGGGTGCGCGCCGCCCCTGTCAGGGCGGCCACGTATCGATCGCTGAGCGGATCTTCCAGGAGGGGATCCGTCACCAGCCAGATCTCCTCGGCCCCTGCCCGCCAGATCTCCTGCGCCAGCTCCCGCGCACCCTTCTCCGGCCCAAGGATGGCCGCCAGCAGGGAACCGTCCGCAGCCTGCGCGGCCGCGTGCGCGGCTCCCACGACTTCCTCCCACCCGGAAGCCGGGGGATGGGTGAGAACCACCGCGAGTACACGCATCCCGACCTCCTTACACCACCCGCAGCCGATCTAACTCCGCCAGCAGGGCTTCCACCTTCTCCTCCACCGTCTCCGCCTCGATCACCCGGCACCGCCCCTTCAGCTGCGGCAGGGACAGATCCGTGAGGACAGTCCACGGGGAAGGCACCTCCGGTTGCAGATCCCCTACCTCCACCGCGGGAACGGACTTCCGCTGGGCCGCCAGGATGTCCCGCACCTTGGGCATGCGGGGAACGTTGCACTCCGCATTCGTAACCGTCAGGAGGACGGGAGGCGTCACCTCCACCACCTCCGTGCCCTCCTCCGTCTCCCGCTCCAGGTGCAAGGTCCCCCCAGGCCCCGGACGCGCCCAGAGCACGTTGGTGACCAGGGGGAAGCCCAACATCTCCGCGAGAATAGGCCCCACCTGCCCCGCATCCGTGTCCGCGGCTTGGCGTCCACAGATCACCACATCCACGGGCCAGAGAGGGCCACGGATGGCGGCCGCCAGCGCAGATGCCGTCTGGACCCCATCCGGTTCTTCCAGGGCAGAGGCGTCGATCCGCAGGGCCTCCTGGGCCCCCATGGCCAGGGCCTTCCTCAGGACGTCGTCCGCGCTCCGGCCCCCCAGGCTCAGGGCCACCACGGAAGCCTCCCCGATTGCCTCCCGCAGCTGGAGGGCTGCTTCCAGCGCGATCTCATCGAAGGTGCTCATCACCAAGCGGGCGTTCTCCACCGCGGGCCGCTTCGCCACCGGGTCAACGGTGAACTCCTCTGCCGGGAGCTCCGGGTCGAGCACCTGCTTCACACACACCACCACGCGCATTCCGCCGACCTCCTGATCCGCGCTCACGCGTTCTCCTGCGTATCCGGTCCTGTCCTGATCACACCTTCCGCCTGGAGGGTTCGGATCTCCTCCAGGGAAAAGCCCAGCTCCTGGAGCACGGGAACCGTATCCTCCCCCAGGTCCGGAACCCGGGTGTACTGCGCCCTGTTCCGTTCCAGCCGCAGGGGGCTTGCGATGGTCTTCACCCTTCCCACCGGCGAGTCCAGCTCCTGGATGAGTCCTCGGGCCTGCACCTGGGGATGGTCCAGCACCTCCCGGATGCTCCGCATGAGTCCCCACGGCAACCCTGCCGCCTGCAGCCGACGCGCCCACTCCTCCTGGCTACGCCCTCTCAGGATCTGTTCCAGGATCGGTTCCAGTATCTCCCGATTCTGGCGGCGCTTCTCCACGGTGTGGAAATCGGGGTGCTCCACGAGGTCCGGCCGCTCGATGACCTGCTCGCAGAACCGTCTCCAGTCCCGGTCGCTCGCCACCGCGAAGCAGATCCACTTTCCCTCTGCCGTCTGGAAAGGACCGTAGGGCACGATGTAATGGTGCCGCATGCCCACCCGCCCAGGCTCCTGTCCGCCGTACCAGACGTGGTAGGGAAAGTACCCCAGCCATGCCAGCATGGCTTCGAACATAGATACTTCCACGAACTGCCCCTCTCCGGTTCGCTCCCGCTCCAGCAGGGCCAGCACAATCCCCAGGGCTCCGTACAGGCCCGCGGCGAGATCCGCCACCGGCACTCCTACCTTGGCCGGAGCATCCGGATACCCTGTGACCGCCATCATACCCGCCTCCGCCTGCACCAGCAGGTCGTAGGCCTTCATCTCCCGGTACGGCCCTTCCCGTCCGTACCCGGAGATTGAACAGTATACCAAACGGGGGTTCCACGCCCGGACCTGTTCATAGCCCAGCCCCAGGGCTTCCACCACACCCGGCGCGTAGTTCTCCATGAATACGTCCGCGTGCTCCACCAGCCGTCGAGCGACCTCTTGAGCGCCCTCTCGCTTCAGGTCCAGCACCACGCTCCGCTTGTTCCGGTTCACCCATACGTAGCCTGAGCTTAACCCCCGCACCACGCTGTCCCAGGATCGGATAAGATCCCCCCCGGGTCTCTCGATCTTGATGACCTCTGCCCCCATGTCACCGAGGAGGCTCGTGCAGAACGGCCCAGCCACCGCCACCTCCAGGGCAACCACCCGTTTCCCGGCCAGGACGCCTGGCATCACTCCTCCCGCGGGGTGGGGAACAGATCCCGGCGTGGTGCGTACTCCCGCTTCCAGACCATGACGCTCCGTGTGTACTCGATCACCACCTCGCCTCGCTGGTTGATCCCCCTGGTCCGGAACTTTACGATCCCGAACTGGGGTCGGGACCGGGACTCCCGTTTTTCAACCACCTCCGACTCCGAGTACAGGGTATCCCCTACGAAGACGGGCTTCGGGAGCTTGATCTCGTCCCAACCCAGGGCGAACCCGTTCTCGCTTGTATCCTGAACCCCCAGCCCCGCTACGACGGCTAGGGTGAGGGCGCTGTTCACCAGGGGCCTGCCGAATTCCGTCCGCTTCGCGTATTCCACGTTGAAGTGGATCTGATTTGTATTGTTGGTCAGCAGCGTGAACCAGATGTTGTCCGCCTCCGTGATGGTTCGGCCCAGCCGGCTCCTGTACACATCCCCCACCTCAAAGTCCTCGAAGAAGCGGCCTTCCCAGCCCGGCTTCACCGGCATCTCCCTCACCTCCTTTCGGTCAGTCCTCCAGCCAGATCAGCCTCGCCGGGTTTTCCACCAACATCTTCCGAATGTCCTCCGTGCTGATCCCAAAGGCCAGCAGGGCCCGCAGGAAGACCCGCATCCCGTCCATGGTGTCCATGTGCATCACCTGTCCGAAATCGCTTCCAATGATGCACCGTTCCGGCCCGATCTGCTTGATGGCCTCGATGGTCTCCATGGGGTCTGCCACGGGTTGGTACAGGCTGGGGATCATGGGCTGGCAGTAGGTCCCCACATAGACTCCGAGATCCGCCAGCTCCCGCATCTCGTCCAACAGGAGCTTGTTGAGCTCCAGGAGGGGATGGTCCAGGACGGCCCGAACCCCCAGCTCCTTGGCCTTCTTCGCCAGGGGCAGGAGCTCCTGAAAATCCGTGTGTCCGAAGCCGATCCCCACTCGATGCTCCACGGCCAGCTTCATGATCTCCACCACTTCAGGCAGGACCTCTCCGTTGTCGTCCACGAGCCGCACCTTGCCGAGCTCCGGCCGGCCCGCGGACCGCCAGTATCCGTATGAAGTGAAGGTGGGGAACCAGATCATCTTGCAGTTGGGGTACTGGAGGGCGATCCGCACATACTCCGGATTCATCCCGTGACAGGTGCCCATCCCGCCGTAGACCTCTACCCGGTGCTCCAGCTCTCCCCGGTCCACCATGTCGTCAATGTACCGCTGCACCACGTACGCCGCATTGCAGCTGATGTTGTAGTGGTCCTTGAACACCACGGCCCGCATGCGGGCCTTCGCCGCATCGATAGCCACCTGGATCATGTCCTGGGATCGGTAGACGAAATCCGGATACGCATGGATGTGCGTGTCGATGGCCCCCACCAGGAGCTCATTCTCGATTCCGGGGTAGATCCTCCGGATCTCCGGACGATCCTTCAGCATCTGGTAGAAGTAGTCCTTCGCGTTCAGCTCCCGGACCCGCTTCAGGGTCAGGGTACGTCCCACCATGATCTGCTCCGCCGCCTGCTGGTCGTAGATGTCACACATCCTCCTCACCTCCTCTCCAGATCCTCTGTGGATTTCCCGCCCCTGCACTACACCTTCACCGTGCTCCACGCCCGGAGGAATCGGGCTGCCTCCTCCGCAGGAGGATCCTCCGCGGGCACGTACGGGATGATCAATCGAGTGACCCCGGCCTCCGCGAAGGGTTGCAACCGGGCCCGCACCTCCTCTACGGAAGTGGCCGGGATCACGGGCAACCGGTCCATGTACTCGTCCGTGATCGCCTCCTGGGCAGCCCTGAACCCTCCTTCCCGAAAGGCCTCGTGCACCCGATCCACCTCCGCACGGAATCCCATTCCCCGCAGCATGTCGCTGTAGTACTCCGCCAGGTTGTAGAAGGTCAGAACCTGCCGGAGCCGGCTCCTGGCCTTCCGTTCGTCCGCGTGCACCGAAACGCGAACCTTGGCGATGATCTCCACGGAATGAGGATCCTTGCCTGCCTCCTCCGCTCCCCGGCGCACGCTGGCCGCGATCTCCCGGATCTTCTGGGGAAGGGCCATGTTGATCAGCGCCCCGTCCCCCACCGCCCCGGCCAGGTGTGCCATGCGGGGTCCCAGGGCGGCTACGTATATGGGAGGCGGCTCGTATCGGGGCTTCCACGCCAGCCGGAAGCGCTGCCCGGTGGAGTAGTACTGGCCCTGATGCTCTACCCGCTCGCCCCGGGCGACCCTGCGCACGATCTCGATGTACTCCCGGATCTGCGCCAAGGGCTTGGTGAGGGTGCTCCCGTGCCAGCCCGCGATGTTCGCGTTTCCCACACCGAGTCCCAGGAGGAACCGTCCTCCACTGAGATCCTGGAGGGTGGCCGCCTGGATCCCCAGGGTCACGGGGCTGCGACCGTGGATGTGGTAGATGGCGGTCCCCAACTGGAGTCGTTGGCTTCGGCCGGCTACGGCCGACAGAAGCACCAGGGGGTCCGTGCTGTTGGACTCCCCTTTCCAGAGCGCCCCGAAGCCCGCCTGCTCCGCCAGGACCGCCAGATCCACCACGTCTCGGGCCGGGTAGTGCGCCGCAGAGTTCAGTTCGATGTCGTACCTCATCTCTGGATCACCCCCAAACTCTCGGCCAGACGCAGGGTAGCCCGGGCCCGCTCCACAATGGGCCGGTCGATGAGCTGGCCTCCTAAGGTGATGGAGCCCACCCCCGCCGCCTCCGCCTGCTCGAAGGCCTCCACCACCTGCCGGGCGAACTCGAGGTCGTTGGCAGAAGGAGTGAACACGTGGTTTACGGGCTCGATCTGGGAAGGGTGAATGATGGACTTGCCCGTGAAGCCCAGCCGGCGCGCCATCCAACAGTCCTGCCACAGGCCCGCGATGTCGTTTAGGTCCGGCCAGACGCCGTCCACCGCCTGTACGTGGGCTGCCGCGGCCGCGGTGGCGAACGCGGATCGGGCGTACAGGAGCTCCCGAGCTTCCTTCTCCCGTACCACCGGGAGCCCCAACTCCCGGGAGTAGTCCTCGGCCCCGAAGAGCAATCCCACCACCCGCTCACTGGACCGGGCGATGCGGTAGGCCTCCAGTAACCCCAAGGGGCTCTCGATGGCCACGAGGAACCGAAGGCCTCCTATGGGCATTCCCCGTTCCGCCTCCAGGCGGCTTACGCGCTCGTCCATTTCCCGCACCTGCTCCGGGCTCTCCACCTTCGGGAGCACCAACCCGTCCGCTCCTGGACGCACCGCGCACCAGAGATCCCGGTCCAGGTCAGGATGCCGGGCGCCGTTTACCCGGACGAAGCGCATGGGCCCTCCCTCCGTCCTGGGCCGCTCCAGGGCCTCCGCGATGCGCTCCCGCGCCTCCTCCTTTGCGGCCGGAGGGACTCCGTCTTCCAGATCCAGCATGAGGGCATCCGCAGCAAGCCCGAAGGCTTTGTCGATCATCCGCTGCCGGTTCCCGGGGACGAACAGCCATGAGCGTTTCAACTCCATCTCCACCGCCCTCTCCCTCCTCTCAGTAGGATCTCGGCAGGCCCAGTACCCGATGGCCGAGGTACGCAAGGATCAGGTTCTGACTCACGGGCGCCGTCATGAGCAGCCGCGTTTCCCGGAACTTCCGTTCCACGTCATACTCCACCGCGAAGCCGTATCCCCCGTGCACGTTCATGCAGACGTTAGCCGCCTCCCAGCTGGCCTCCGTGGCCAGCAGCTTCGCCATGTTCGCTTGAGGCCCACAGCTCTCTCCCCGATCGAACCGGCGGGCTGCCTCGAACCGCATGAGATCCGCGGCCTCCACGCGGGCGAAGGCCTGGGCGATGGGGAACTGAATCCCCTGATTGGCCCCGATGGGGCGGCCGAACACCACACGCTTCTTTGCGTATTCCACGGCCCGCTGGAGAAACCACCGGGCATCTCCGATGGCCTCCGCCGCCACCAGGATCCGCTCCGCGTTCCACCCATCCACGATGTACCGGAATCCCTTCCCCTCCTCTCCCACGAGGGCGTCCGCGGGAACCTCCAGATCATCGAAGTACAGCTGGTAGGTGGGGTGGTTGAGCATGGTCTCGATGGGGGTCACCCGGATCCGATCCCGGCTCTCCCGCAGGTCGACGAGGAACAGGGACATCCCCTCGGTCTTCTGCGCCACCTCCTCGTACCGGGTGGTACGGGCCAGCAGGAGCATCAGGTCGGACTGCAGGACCCGGGAGATGAAGATCTTCTGGCCGCGGATCACGTAACGGTCCCCCACGCGGCGGGCAAAGGTGGTGATCCGGGTGGTGTCCGAACCGGCGTCGGGCTCCGTGACCGCAAAGGCCTGGAGCCGGAGCTCCCCACGGGCGATCTTCGGCAGGTACCGGCGTTTCTGCTCCTCGCTGCCGTACCGGAGAATGGGCGCCATGGTGTACATCTGCGCGTGGCATGCGCTCGCGTTTCCCCCGGAGCGGTTGATCTCCTCCAGGATCACGCTGGCCTCCGTGATCCCTAGTCCCGCGCCCCCGTACTCCTCCGGGATGAGGATGGAGAGATACCCCTGCTCCGTGAGGGCCCGGATGAACTCCTCCGGGTAGGCACGCTGCCGATCCAGTTCCCTCCAGTACCCGTCCGGGAACCGCCTGCAGAGCTCACGAATGGACTCCCGCAACAGATTCAAGGATTCCAGCGAGCCCCGCTCCATAAATCGCCTCCTCCTTCCCTTGTCACCTCAGATACCAGCCGTGCGGATCGACGCGGTTCCGCAGGATTTCCAGCTCCTCCGGAGCGGGAGGGGGGGTGGTGCGGGCCTCCCCGGCCCAGGCCAGGGGGAATCCGGTGGCCTCCTGCACGGCCGCGGGATCCACCCCCGGATGTACACTCACCAGTCGCATCTCGCGCGTTTCCGCATCGAACCCCATCACGGCCAGATCCGTGATCACGTGTACCGGCCCCCCGCGCAGGCCCGCGGCCTCCCGACTCCGTCCCCCCTGGAGGAAGCCCGGGCTCGTGCAGAAGTCCACGCGCTCCGGGAACCTCCGCCGCTCGTGTGGTGTGATGATGATCACCCGCCCCGCCAGGGCCGCGATATCGCACGCACCGCCGCTGCCTCGAAACCTGCGCACGGGTCGTCCATTCTCGCACACGTGCGTGGAGTTGATGTTCCCGAACCGATCCACCTGGGCCCCGCCCAGAAACCCTACGTCGATCCGGCCGCCCTGCAGGAGAATCCCGAGGGTCTCCGTGAAGCTGGTGTGGCAGGTGGCGCGGTACCAAAGGCGGGGATCCGCGATTCCGATGGCGGGATCCACCGGCTCGGGCTCCAGGACCCCGATCTCAAGGACCATTCGGAGCCGTGGAGCATGGGTGGCCTTCGCCAGCAGACACGCCAGCTGTGGAAGCCCCAGCCCCACCAACACGGTCTCCCCGTCCCGGAGCAGCCGGGAGGCGGCCACCACCATCATCTCGCTTGGGCTGTACTCCTGCCTTCCGCTCATGGTCTCAATACCCCCTCTCCGGATCCGCCCGCAGATCCCGCAGGCGCTCCTCTCCGATGCGACACAGGTACCCCTCGTGGTCGGAGGTCCCCAGGACGTACTCTTCCAGGTATTGGGTGAACCCTTCCTCGGTCTGTGCGAGGGTGGCGTAGCGCCGCAGGTGGTCGAAATCGTAATCATACTTCCGATAGCAGGCGGTGGGGTACGCGGAAAAGCGGAGGGGGACCACCGCGTCCACGTAGAGGCCGCTCAGGGTGGTTCCCTCGGGGGCTTTTCGGAACTCCTCCTCGTCCACCAGCTCCTCCGCGAGCACCACGGTGCGGCGGGCGGCCCGGGCCTTCTCCAGGTTGTCCCAAGTGGGGCCCAGGATCCGACAATTGCCCTGGCGGTCCGCCATCTGGACGACCAGCACCGCCACGTCCGGCTGCAGGGCCCGGAGCCGGACGATCCTCTGGCCTTCGAAGGGATCCTCCGCCACCTCCACCTCTCCCGCCTCCACGAGGGGTTCCAGCATCTCGGAACCCAGGAGCGTACGGGTGGGGATGTAGGGGATGCCCAAAGCCCCTGCATGGTAGCGAAGGGTGATGGCCAGGCTGCTCTGCTCCAGAACCCGGATCGTGCCCCTCAGGATGGCCTCGTTCACCTGGTTCAGGAGCCCCGCCCGATCCAGGGATCCCCCCCCGAAGATCAGGGTTTCCACCAGACCCGCCCCCACCAGGAGATCTGTATCCATCCCCCCCACCGCCTGACTGAGGGTGAGCCTGCCCCGCCGCTGCCGGATCATCTCATGCACGAAGGCGATGGGACATCCTGAGACGGCAAAGCCTCCCAGCGCCACGTGCGCCCCCTCCGGGATGGACGCCACCACCTCCTGCAGGCCTCGTACCTTGTCCTGAATCATCGTTCCCTTCCCTCCCCCTGTGGCGTCGCTACCCCGTTCATCCGCCCGCTCCCGATCTGGCGGAAGATCCGGGATCGCAAGGAGGCGAATTCGGCCGCGGACCGCGTCCCGATCTGATCGCGGGGCCGCGGGAGGTGTACCGGCACATCGTCCACCACCCTTCCTGGAGATCCGCTGAAGACCAGAACCCGGTCCGCGAGGTAGATGGCCTCGTCCACGTCGTGCGTGACGAGCAGGGTGGTAAACCGAAACTGGGTCCAGAGGTTCAGCAACAGGTCCTCCAGCTCCATTCGGGTGAGGGCGTCCACGGAGCCGAAGGGCTCGTCCATGAGGAGGATGCGGGGCTGAAAGGCCAGCGCGCGGGCGATGGCTACCCGCTGCTGCATCCCTCCGGAGAGCTCCCACGGATAGTGGTTCACGAAACCGTCCAGTCCCACCGCCGCCAGCATCCGGAGGGCCAGTCCTTCCCGATCCACAGGTGTGAGCCCCTTTCGCTTCCGCAGGGGGAGCATCACGTTCTGCATCACCGTGAGCCAGGGAAACAACGACCGGTTGTACTCCTGGAACACCAGGACGACTCCGGGCGGTGGGCCCATTACCCGCCGCCCCTCCACCCGGATCTCGCCCCGAGAGGGACTCATTAGACCGCACACGCACTTGAGCAAGGTGGACTTCCCGCACCCCGAGGGGCCCACGATGGTCACGAATTCGCCCTCCGTTACGGAGAAGGAGACCTCCTCCAACGCCGCCCGCTGACGTCCTGAGAACTCCTTGCTCACACCCGCCACTTCCAGCACGACCCGGTTCATAGCTGCACCGCCCGGGATCCTCGGTGCCAACTCAGGATCCGGCTCTCCAGCCGCTCGAAGGCACCGTTCACCAGATACCCCAGGAGTCCCAGCAGGAGGATGCCCGCATACATTTCCGGCACCGCAAACAGACGCTGGGCATTCAGGATGAAGTACCCAAGCCCATTGGTGCTCCCTACCATTTCCGCGATCACCATGGTGATGAAGGCCACCCCCAGACTCGTTCGAAGACCCGCGAAGAGCTGGGGCATGGTGGCCGGGGCCACCACCGCCGTCACCACCTCCCGGGCTTTCAGGCCGAACATCCGAGCGGTCTCGATCATCACCTGGTCCACGTTCCGCACCCCGTCCCGGGCATTCAGGAGGATGGGCCAGAGGCTGGAGAAGGCGATCACGAACACCTTGCTTGCATCTCCGATGCCCATGGTGAGGAGGGCGAAGGGAATGAGCGCGGGTGGAGGGACCGCCCGGAGGAACTCCACGAGGGGGTCTGCGAAGCGATCCAGCTGCTTCCAATGTCCCATGGCGATTCCCAGCACCGTTCCCGTAAGGGCCGCGAGGCCGTAGCCTTCCCCCATCCGCACCAGGCTGGGGACCACGTGGGCCGAGAGGTTCTGGAACTGCCACACTGCGGCGAAGGTTTCGACGATCCGGGTGACGGGGGGAAAGTACAGGGATCCGGATCGACGGGAGAGGATCTCCCAGGCCCCCGCGAACCCGAGGAAAACCAGCCAGCCCGTCCAGTTGACCGATGGGATCCCGCGTGGTCCTCGTAACACCCTCACCCTGCCCCCTCCTCCGCCCGCCCCATGGCCCCCCGGTACCACCGCAGGGCCCGACCTTCCGCGGCTCGCAGCAGGTGGTTCAGCAGGTATCCGAGGGTTCCCAGGAGCAGGATCCCTCCGTACATCTCCGGGATGCGGCCTCCCAGCTCTGTGGCCTTCACGTAGAAGCCGAGTCCCCCGGTGCCCGCCACCATCTCCGCGGTTACGGTTACGATGAGGGCCACCGCGGAGCTCACCCGCATACCCGTGGTGATGAACGGGAGGGCGGACGGCACCACCACCCGCAGGAGAACCTCCCACCGTGCGAAGCCGAAGATCCGGGCACTGTCCACCAGGACGGGATCCGCATTGTAGACCCCGTACATGGTGTTGAACAGCAGGGGCCACACCGCGGCATAGCACGCCACCGCGAACCGCATCTCCTCCCCGATTCCCAGCAGGAGGATGGCCACGGGGATGATGGCCACGGAGGGAATGGGGCGCAGCATCTCGATCAGCACGGCACTTGCCCGTCGCACGAGCCGGATGCGGCCCAGGAGAACTCCCCAGGGTACTCCGATGGCCAGGGCCAAGGCAAGGCCCCGGGCATACGCGGTGAGGGTGATCCAGATGTGTCTGGGGATCTCGCCCGTTTCTAGTTCCCGGACCAGGGCCAGCAGCACCCGGCTGGGAGGCGGGAAAAAGGCGGGGTGGAGAATCCCGGTTTGGGAGACCACTTCCCACACCGCCACCGCTCCCAGGACGGAGGCCCATCGGTCGAATCCCCTCCGCTCAGACCGCACGGCGCCCATCCTTCAGCGCAGGCCTCGCACCAAAATGTCTCCGGGCGAGAGGCGTCTCCGCAGAAGCCCGTGTTTGACCGCCGCCTCCACCACTGGCTGGACATCTGAGTCGAACACCGTGGAGAAGAAGCCCGGGATCGGCATCCGCTCCGCGAGCTCCGCGGGGACCCGGGTGTAGCGGGGGATCAGGACCCTGGCCTCTCCGGGGCGACGGAGGATGAATTCGTTCGCCTTCCGGATGGCCCGGTTGAAGGCGGCCGCCGCCTGTCGGTTCCGATCGAGCCAGGAACGCTTCGCGAACCAGGAGGCCACCAGGACTCTCGGTCCGAAAACCGCGAAGGGGCGGGGATCCAGCACCCGGGCGGTCCCCTGCGCCACCGCCACGCTCGCGAAGGGCTCGATGACCACCGCGGCGTCCACACGCTTTCCGCTCAACGCCGCGGGCATATCGGGGAACGGGATCTCCACGAACCGCACCTGAGCCGGATTCACTCCCTGCTGATCGAGCCAAGCCAGGGCCGCGAGATAGGGGATGTTCGCCAGGGTGTTGACCGCCACGGTTTTGCCCACGAGATCCCGTGCGCCTCGTACGGGCGAGTCCGCGGGGACCAGCAGCTGGTGGACGCGGTTGTGGGGATCTACTTCAAATGCACCCGGTGCGAAGAACACGAAGTCAAAGCCCCGCTCCCGGGCCAGGAGGATGGAGACGATGTTGGACCATCCCACATCCAGGCTGCCGCCCTCCACCGCGGGAGCGATCTGCGCACCTCCCGCCATGGCCGTGGTCTCCACCCGTAACCCTTCCTCTGTGAAGTAGCCCTTCGCATCCGCCACGAACAGCTGCAGCAGGTCCACGATGGGGATAATACCCACCCGGAGCCGGATGGGGGCCTGGGCGGGAACGGGAGAAACGGAGTACACGAGCAGGACTGCCAAGACGGCCCCGACCAACCCTATCCGAAAGACGGTGCGTCTCACGGCGCTCTCCTCCCCTTCCTTTTGGTTTCTCGCTCCCTGCCGTCCATGTTTTCCCTTGCCATTTCCATCACGGAGGCCCCCGAGGCAACGCGCTGGGAGAAGGCCTGCGGCGGCCCGTACCCCGTGGCCAGATAGGTCTCCAGCAGTGCGGGGTCCCGGCTCAGCTCCTCAGGGAAGTAGTGGCGCAGAATGGCCTCCCCCGCGGCCAGGATGTTCTCCCGGACCACGGTCTCCACGCGGATGGGATCCCTATTGCGGAACGCCTCCATGATCTCTTCGTGGGCCCGCACGGAGGCTTCCGCCCGTCCCGGCACGGAAATGGACATGTACCTGAGGCGCAGGATGGGCCGCCCCAGCCCGCGCAGAATCTCCTCCAGCATGGGGTTGTGGGCGATCTCTGCGACCCGCTGGTGGAAGATCACATTGAGGCGGAACAGCTCCGGAACGTTCGGGGGATCCAGGGCCTGGCGCATCCGGCGGACAAGGCCCTCGAGCTCCTCGAGCTCGGCATCCGTGGCCACCAGGGCCGCCTGCCGGGCGGCGAGGCCATGGAGCCAGGCACGGCACAGATAGATTCCCGCCACAGCCCGGGCGTGGATGGTGGCCACCACGAACCCCCGGCGGGGGATGTGCTCCACCAGGTGCTCCCGCTCCAGGCGGCGGAGGGCTTCGCGGACTGGGGTCCGGCTGGTCTTAAACTGAGCGGCCAGGGCTTCCTCACGGAGCCTTGTGCCCCCGGGCAGACGCCCCTGGATGATCTCGTTGGCCAGGATCTCCGCGATCTGCGCGCTGATCTCGGAGCGCTCCAGGGGAAGAACCTCGGACCGAATCAGCCGCTCTGCATCCCGGGCAAGCACAGGTCACCGCCTCGTGAGTCTACGCGGCTAGTTCAATACAGAACTCTGTATACAGAATACATTTCTGTCAAGACCTCAGCCAGCTCAGCACCCCATGGAATCCCTTGGCTTCTCCTGAAACCTTCCCTCACATGGAGTTCTGTTGGGGTGGCCGAGGGGATTCGAACCCCCAACCCCCAGAGCCACAGTCTGGTGCTCTGCCGTTGAGCTACGGCCACCGTACGAGCGGACTAAGTGGATTATACCACTCCCCCCCAAGAGCGCTACGGAGCCCCAGGGGGTTCCGATACAATGGAGTGGGTGCGCCCGTAGCTCAGGGGAGAGAGCGGCTGCCTTCTAAGCAGCGGGTCGGGGGTTCGAATCCCTCCGGGCGCGCCAGGCCAGTCAGCACACGGATTTTGGTCTCCGAGGGAATGCGAACCGGACCGTCCAGGTGGCGAGAGGGAGGGTATGGGAGCTCCCTGCAACGCCCGAGAGCGCTCCACCCGGCCCGGTAGGATTCCCGGGCAGTCCTGGGAGTGGTTCCCACGAAGCCCCGGTACTCTCGCGCGGCATCTCCCCTGCCCCGAGCGCAATAGGCTACCGGGGCCCAGCTCCCCTAGCGCGGCACGCGGCCCCGCAGGCGATCCGCCATGCGCTCCGCCATGGCCACCACGGTGAGGTAGGTGTTGGCCCGCACCACCTTGGGCATGCCGGAGGCGTCAATGACCCGAAGCCCCTGTACCCCGTGTACCCGACACTCCGGATCCACCACGGAGACTCCGTCCTCAGGTCTCCCCATGGGTGCGGTACACGCCAGGTGCATCACGTCCCGACACTCCGCCTGGATCCGCGCGCCATCCGGCCACTTCGCTTCTTCCAGGACCAGCCCGCGCAGGGGGGCCTGGGCCAGGAGCTCCCGTGCCAGCTCCACCCCCTTTTCCAACCGCTGCAGGTCCAACGGATCCGAGAGCAGACGCAGCTCGAAGTGTACGGGAGCTGTGGGGTCGGCCCCTGCGAGCACCATCTCCCCGCGCGAACGGCACTCGTACAGCATCACCGCGATGCCTGCCTCGGGCTCCCCAAACCAGTACGCGTGGTTCACCGCCATGAGGAACAGATCCCGGCGCCCGGAAGGGCCGATATCGCTGTCGCACCGGCAGGCCACGTAGGAAGGATAGTTGTCCCGGGAGCGCTGGTGCTCCTGCCGGATGGGAACCCGGATCCGGACCATCACGTGGTCCTGCACCGCTTTGCCTACCGGGAGATCCACCACCGTGCGGATGCCCAGGCGCCGCAGCTCCGCGTCCGGGCCGATGCCGGAGCGCAAGAGGATGGCGGGAGACATGGCCGCTCCTGCACACAGGAGCACTTCTCCGTCTTCGGACGTCCGGAACTCCCGGCCATCCAACGTACGGACGCCCAAGCATCGTCCCGTGCGGGCGTCCACAAGTACCCGCTCTACGGTGGCCTCGCATCGCACGGTGAGGTTCCCCCGCGTTTCCGCGGGGGCAAGGTAGGCGTCCCGGACCGTTACCCGTTGCCCGTCCCGCACCGTGAGGGCCATGGGGACCACCCCCCGGGCCTCCGGAGCATTGATGTCCGGGCTCCACGGGTACCCGAGCCGTTCCGCAGCCTCCCGGAATGCACGCCCCCAGGTCCCCCACCCTTCCTCCGGCTCTCGGGCGATGGGCAGGGGACCACCCCGTCCGTGGTAGGGGGCATCCCCGAAGTCCAGATCGTCCTCCAATCGGCAGAAGTAGGGAAGGACCTCTTCCCACCCCCACCCCGTACAGCCCAGCGCCACCCACTCCTCGAAGTCCTCCGACAACCCGCGCATCCCGATGAGGCCGTGGACGACGGAGCTTCCCCCAAGCCCCCGGCCACGTGCGTACGGCGCGGGATCCTGTCCCTCTGCCCGCCGGGCTAGGATTCCCCGCCAGTAGAAATCCGGGTACACTTCCGGCAGAGGACTGCGGGCGCCTAGGGCCTGATCCAGCCCGTATCCCCGCCTCCGGAAGACCCTCGGAAGTTCCTCAGGTTGCCATCTCGGGCCCGCCTCCAGCAGGAGGACCCGCACGCGGTCGTCCTCGGAGAGTCGGGCCGCGAGCACGCACCCCGCGGCTCCTCCGCCCACCACGATGTAATCCCAACCGTGCCCTTCCACCTCCGCCCTCCTTCCCCTCACCGGGCGATCCAGGTCCGCTCGGGAGTCCAGTGCGCCCAGGTGACCCACCGCATGTGGCCGTTGTCTCGGACATAGGGGTGGCGCACATACGCCCGCTTCAGAACCATCACGGGGATCATGGTCCGGTCCTGGAGGAGTATTCGGTGTAGCTTCTGCAGCTTGTGCCGTTCCAGGCGCGCGGTGGAGAGGGCTTCCTCCATGGCCTGCTTCACCGTTTCCGGCTTGTCCACACTTGCGAAGGTGAACTCCCCGAACAGGTACAGGCGCACCACATTCGCGAAGTTCACCGCGTGCACCAGCGGATGCATGATGAGTCCCCGCCACCCACGCAGCTGGTACTCCGCGTACCGGCCGATGGGGGGGAACTCCAGCTCCACCCGAATTCCCGCCGCCCGCAGCATGCCCTGAATCGCCACCGCCGTATCCCGATCCACCCGCGGGTTCACGATCAGGCGCGTCTCAAACCCTTCCGGGTATCCGGCCGCCTGGAGCAGCTCCCGGGCCCGCTGGGTGCTGTACGCGCCATAGGTTTCTAGGTCCGCGCTGTATGCCAAGGACTCCCTGGAGGCCAACTGTTTCGCCGGCTCGTTCAGGCCAAATCCTCTGAGCCGGGCAAGAGCCTCCCGATCCAGCGCCAAGCTCAACGCCTCGCGTACCCGCCGGTCCCGGAAGGGGGAACTGGGCGTGGCGCTATCGGGAAGAATGGCAAGGACAGAGGAAGTCCCCACGTCCACGGGATACCCCTGATCCACGAGCCGCTGCACCACCTCGTTCGCATCCATGCCCAAAATATCCACCTGGCGGGCGAGGAACGCCGCCGCAGAGGTCTGGGGATCCGGGATGCTGAGGATCTCCACCGCGTCCAGATACGGAAGCCCCCGCTGCCAGTAGTTCGGAAATCGCGTGTACCGAATGCGGACAGGATGCTCCACCCGTTCCAGCTGGAAGGGCCCGGTCCCCACGGGCCGCCAACGCGCTGCTTCTACCCCGTTCTGTTCGATGAACCGCTGGGAGGCGATGAACCCGCTGGTGACGGAGAGAACCTCCCAGATGCGGTTATCCCACCGATCCATCTCCACCCGCACCGTGGTGGGACCTGCGGCCACCGCCCGGCGGCCCGGGACCCGTCCCTTCGCGATCTCCTGGTTGAGGTTCCACGCCACCACGTCCGCATCCATGACGGAGCCGTCGTGGAACCGCACGCCCTCACGGAGGTGGTAAACCACGGCCCGATTCTGGCGATCCACCTCCCACCGCACCGCGAGGTGCGGGAACATCCGTCCCCGTGCATCCATGCGGGTGAGGGACTCAAAGGCGGGGTTCGCCCACAGCACACCTGTGGTGATGATCTCCCAGGGGATTCCGATGATGCCCGCGGGAGCCTCGTCCCGAATCCGCAGCACACCTCCCCGCGTGGGGGCAGGACCCGCGGATACGTTCCACACCCCGGCCAGCAGCAGGCCTGCGAGCCCGAGGAGGAGGAACGTCCGAAGAGGATGCAGTCGAAATCCTTTTGCCATTCCTTCCCCTCCCACGCTCCCCGGTGGCTAGGAACGGATCTTCCCGCTCAGCCTCCGGACGAGTTCTTCCACGTTTGGAAACCCACCGGAGACCATCATGTCGAACACGAGCTCGCCATCCCTGCGCACCTCGAAGGCACCACCCGCGGCGGGAACCAGCACGAGCTCGTCGATCTCGTCCGCCATCCGCTCGAGGATTCCTCGGGCGACCTCCAGGGCCTGAGGAAGGTAGTTGCACTCGCTGCAGTACACGATGCTGATGGTCATGGGTCCCTCCTATCCGCTAACGGATTCTTGGAACAACACCCCGATACCTCGTTACCAACCTCCCCCAGCTTCTGGGAAGCTGCACCGGACGGGTGACCCACTGGGCCGGCATGATTCCTCCTCCCAGAACAACCCCCATCACGTTTCCCGGCCCTCCCATCACCACCACCCGGATGGCCTCCCTCCGGCTCAGCACCTGGACCGCCACGTGCGCCTCCACGGTCCCGATGCGGGTATGGCGTTCCTCCAACCGGCGGGCCCGCACCCAGTCCGGGTGTTGGTAGGCCGGGACCTGCGTGTAGCGCCAGACGAAGTCCACCACGTCCTGTTTCTGCCAACCGCTTTCCGCCAGGATCCGGGCGAGATGGGGGGGAAGCAGAAGCGCGGTGGTGGCGTCCTTCTTCGTAGGCGGAACGTTGTAGGTGAAGCTACGGACGAGATCCTCCGGTTCGCTGCCATAGCCTAGGATCTGCACGAAGGTGTTCATAAAGATCACGCTCACCGCGCTCTGCTCAGCAGCAAGTCCCTCGTCCACGTGCAGGGGAGGCCAGGGGCTCTGCTCCTCCCACTCCCCTACCACCATGGACCACTTCCCGGGATTCCCCAATACCCCCATGTCCTCGATCCCGGGCCGTGCTCCCCCGATATTCCGGATCGCCAGGGAGAGGGCCCGGCCGATGGCCGCATTGGCCATGTTCCCGGGGCTCAACGCCCCGCTCCCGCAGTTCAACCCTATGTCCCGCCGCACCGGCCCGTTCACCACCACGAACGGCGCCCACGACCCCGTGCTCACCTGATAGGTGCCAAACCAAGTACGGGGATCCAGTAGGGCCTCCACCGCCGCGATGATCACCGGTAGATGCGTGGGCAGCGCCCCCGCCATCACCGCGTTGACGGCGATCTTCTCCACCGTGGCCTTGCCCCCCCGCGGCGGCAAACTCGCCACCACGTGGTCCGGATCCAAATCCGTGCCCCGCAGCATCTCCTCCACCGCCCGCGGGGTGGGCGGGAGGATGGGAAACCCATCCGTCCAGCCACGCCGGTAGAAGTACCGGTTCACCTCCTCCAGGGTACCTCGGTACACGACGCCATCCACCGCCCCTCCTTCCAGAAGGTCCCACGTCTCCGGGAACAGCTCCTGGTCCGTGGGCGGCTCCTGAAGGGCCCACAGAACATGCTCGAAGACGCGATCCACGCCGCGCCGGATCTCCTCGCGGCTGGTGCACTCGCTGGGGATCTCCTCCGAAACAACGCGGAGGCCCGGCACGCCGCGCACCGCGGCAGAGGCCTTGGCGTCCTGCACGAACCCCAGGTTGCAGAGAGCAACCGCGGGTTTGCCGAGTTTTTCAACCTCCACGAGGTTGAACACCAAGTACTTGGTGCACGACCCTCAGTCCCCTACCGCCCCCACCACCGCATCCACTCCCTCCACCCACCGCCGGAAGGCCTCGAACTCCTCCCCTACCAGCTCCCGGTTGTGCGGGTGCCGGAAGCGCTCCGTGCGGGCACCTACCCGCTCCCGTAGCAGCTCCTCCACCCGTTCCAGGAGAACCGGAGCCACGGGCTTCGAGTTCACGAATAGCCCGATCACCCGTCCTTCCAGGCGATCGAGGCGGGGAGCGATGGGTTGCGGCTTCGGAAGCTCGGCTTCCCCCACGGGGCTCAGGACCTCGTACATTACTCCCTCTCCATACGCCATCAGCCCGCGTACCTGGGCACCATTCCCCGGTAGCGGACTACCATCCGTCCCCACGCCTTCGGCAGTCGCACGCGTTTGGTCACCCACCGGGCGGGCATGAGCCCGGAACCGATCCACAGGGCCATGAAGCTGCCGGGTCCCCCGGTCACCACCAGTCGGATCTGGGCCGGGTCCATCCATGCGGGCATCCAGTCCTCCTCCCTCCGCGGCAGCTCCTTCGGGCTCAGGCCCTCCGCCCGTTCCGGAGGTATGTACGGCGATCGGTATCGGGGGATGCGGGCGGCCTCCACCACCCGGCGCACCACCTCCTGCTTGGACCACCCCGCCTGGGCTAGGATCCGTGCGTGGTCCGGAATCACCAGCATGGCCGTCAGCGCGTTCCGCTTGCCCGCCGGTACATTCCGGGCCAGGGTCAGCACCAGGCTCTCCGGATCCGTCCCCATGGCCACCGCCTGCACATAGGTGTTCGGGAAGAACACGCTCACCGCACTCTCCTCCCGCTCCAAGCCCTGTTCTACGTGCAGGGGCTCCCAGGGGCTTTCCTCCTCGTTCTCCCCCAGCACCAGGGTGTACTTCCCAGGATTCCCAAAGACCCCCATGTCCTCGATCCCGGGCCGCACCCCCCCGATGTTCCGGTCCACCAAACGGATCGCCCGACCGATGGCCGCATTGGCCATGTTCCCGGGGCTCAACGCCCCGCTCCCGCAGTTCAACCCTATGTCCCGCCGCACCGGTCCGTTCACCACCACGAACGGCGCCCACGACCCCGTGCTCACCTGATACGTCCCGTACCACGCATCCGGGTCCGCCAGGGCCTCCACCGCCGCGATGATCACCGGTAGATGCGTGGGCAGCGCCCCCGCCATCACCGCGTTGATGGCGATCTTCTCCACCGTGGCCTTGCCCCCCCGCGGCGGCAAACTCGCCACCACGTGGTCCGGATCCAGATCCGTGCCCCGCAGCATCTCCTCCACCGCCCGCGGGGTGGGCGGTACGATCGGCAGCCCATCCGTCCAACCCATCCGGTAGAAGTACCGGTTCACCTCCTCGTAACCCCCCCGGTACACCACCCCACGGGCGTCCCCAGGCTGCCACGCCGCTGCCCGCGCGAGCGCCTCCTCCCACTCCTCTTCCCGCAAAGGCTCCGTCAGCGCCTGCACCACCTCCCCGATGACCTCCGCCACCCCCCGCGCGATGGACTCCCCATCCGTTGCCTCGCACGGCACCCGCTCCAGCACCACCCGCAGCGCCGGGCACCCCTTCACCATCGCCGCCGACCGCGCATCCCGTGCAAACCCCACGTTGCACAGGGCGGCAACAGGCTTCCCGAGTTTTTCAACCTCCACGAGGTTGAACACCAAGTACTTGGTGCACGACCCTCAGTCCCCTACCGCCCCCACCACCGCATCCACTCCCTCCACCCACCGCCGGAAGGCCTCGAACTCCTCCCCCACCAGCTCCCGGTTGTGCGGGTGCCGGAAGCGGCTGAATCGAACCCCCGGTACACGCGCTCTCAACTCCCGTTCCACCGCCTCCAGGATCCTGGGCGCCGCCCGCTTGTTGTTCTCAAACAGCCCCACCACCCGACCCTCCAACCGGTCCAGCCGGGGTGCGATCCGCCACGGCTCCGGAATCTCTGCCTCCCCCACAGGGCTCAGCACCTCGTACCGATCCGCCATGCCTCCACCTCCTCTAGCGCTCTTCTCTTCGAGCCATCCAGGCTTCTTCTGGAGACCACCAGGCCGTGGTGTACCACCGGAAGTATCCCGTATCCCTGACCTCCTTGGTGGTCACGATGATCGTCTTGTAGTAAAAGACAGGGATCAGGTGATCCTTCTCGATCAGCATCTGGTTCAGCCGCTGCGCGAACTGAGGACTTGGGACCGGGGTCTTCAACGATTGACGCCATACCCCCTCGAACCCCTCTGGCCGCTCGAAGCTGGCGAACCGCTGGTTGAGGAACCAGTACTGGCGCACGAACTCGTTCACGGTGGGGAAGCGGGCGAAGGGCTGGTAGAGCAAGTCCCTCCCACCCCCCCGTTGATGTACTCCTGATACCGCGTGCTGGGGACCTGTTCGATTTCCGCTTGGATCCCCACCTGCTGCAGATACCGTTGCACAGCCACCAGCTGCTCCCGTTCAGCGGCATCCGTGCCGATCAGCCGTGTCCGGAACCCCCGTTGTAGCGGTCCCTGGACTCCCGGGCCAACTCCGCTGCTGCCTGAAACGTAGCCCCTAGGAAGTTGGCCTGCCCGGAAAGGAAGGCCATCTTTCGCGTCTCAGGGTTCACGAGGAACAGGTATTCCACACCCTCCAGATACGGTTTCCCCGCTTGCCAGTATCTCTCGAACCGCCTGTAAATGGCCTGCACGTCCCGCTCATACCGTACGATCTGGAAGGGTCCGGTCCCTACCGGGTTCCATCGAGCCCACTCCACTCCGTTGCGGGTAAAGGCAGTGGGGGAGATCATGAGTGCGCGACTCCCTCCAAAGATGGTCGGCCAGATGTTGTTGTACTCCGCAAGCCGCACCCGGATCGTGTACTCGTCCGCCACCTCCACCGAGGTCACGGGGATCGTCCGGGCTTCGATCTGCCGGTCGAGGTTCCATTTCGCCGCTTGTGCATGGAAATCGGTTCCATCGTGGAACTTCACTCCCCGGCGCAGCCGGAAGAGGATCGTGTTCTGATCCGGCAACACCGTCCACCGTTCCGCGAGCCAAGGGAAGACCCTTCCGTGCTTGTCCACCCGCACCAAGGCCTCTAACGCGGGGGTGGCCGCGTCCACGCTGATGCCCACGATCTCCCAGGGGACCCCCACGGGGCTACGAGGGATGGCGTAGATCTTCCGCAGCACACCTCCGTAGCTCTTTGTGGAGGTCCCAGGGACCTCCGCGGCACGGGTGGTCCAGGCCAACAGGCCCACCAGCGACACCACCCCCACCATCCTCAGAACCGCCCGTCCTCCCCTCTCTCTCATACGCTTCCCTCGCCCCCTCAGCTCGGATACACCTCAAAGATGCCCGCTGCCCCCATTCCTCCACCGACGCACATGGTGACCATGCCGAACCCGCCTCCTCGGGCCCGCAGCTCATAGATGAGCTGGGTGGTGAGCTTGGCGCCCGTGGCGCCGAGGGGGTGGCCTAGGGCGATAGCCCCCCCGTTGACGTTCACCTTCTCTACGGGCATCTCCAGTTCCTTGAGCACCGCAAGCACCTGAGCTGCGAAGGCCTCGTTGAATTCGATGAGCCGCAGGTCCTCCATCCGCAGGCCCGCAAGCCGTAGGGCCTTGGGAACCGCCCGGACCGGTCCCACTCCCATGACGTCCGGCTCCACCCCTCCTGTGGCAAAGCTCACGAATCGCGCCAGGGGCCGCAACCCCAGGTCCTCCGCCTTCGATCGACTCATCACCACCACCGCGGCAGAACCGTCCGAGAAGGGGCTGGAGTTCCCCGCGGTTACCGTCCCCCCCTCCTTGAAGGCAGGCCGGAGAGCCGCCAGCTTCTCCAGGCTCGTATCCGGGCGTACCGTCTCGTCCCGGACGAAGTCAAACTCCTCCCGCTCCCCCTTCGGGTTCCGACGCCGGACCCGAACGGGTACGATCTGCCCTGCGAACTTCCCAGCCGCCCACGCCTCCGTGGCAAGACGGTGGCTCCGGTAGGCCCACCGATCCTGCTCCTCCCGGGAGATCCCCCACCGTTCCGCCACCCGCTCCGCGGTCAGACCCATGGCGATGTAGGTCTCTGTCATCCCGGGATGGTACCGGGGATGGTAGCCGGAGGCGGGGATGCGGCTCATCATGTCCACGCCCCCGGCCAGGACCGCTTCCGCCATGCCGGAGAGGATGGCCTGGGCCGCAAGCGCGATGGCCTGCAGCCCGCTGGAGCAGAACCGGTTCAGGGTCATGCCCGTGACCTCTACGGGGAACCCAGTCCGCAGCAGCCCCAACCGCGCCACGTTCTGCCCCTGGCTGGACTCCGGGAACGCGCACCCCCAGACGACGTCATCAAGGTGCGCGGGATCAAGATCGATGCGGTCCACCGCCGCCCGCATCACCACCGCGGAAAGGTCCACGGGGTGCAGGGCGGCCAGGGATCCGTCCTTTTTGCCCCGAGCCACCGCCGTCCGCACCGCGCTCACGATCACCGCTTCTCGCATGATCCCACCTCAGTTCCGGAGGAACCTTCCGGTCTCCAGGTAGTGCACCAGCCGTTCCTGGGTCCTGGGAGAACGAAGCAGCCGCAGGAAGGTGCTCACTTCCACCTGGAGGAACTCCTGCTCCTCCGCCCACCGCGGGGGGCCCTCGCCCCCGGAGAGGAGGTCCGCGAGTGCGTAGGCCACCTCCCGATCCCACTCCGTGGCCTGCCGGGCCTCCCACCGCGCCCACGCGGCGTAGCGCAGGTTCCCGAGGGTCTCGTCCCCCATCCCCCACAGGGGACCGGGGACCGGCGGGACATAGCTGGGAGCCAGGGCGAGCGCTACTGCCTTCGCCTGCGCCAGCATCCGGTCCCGGCTGAGGGTGATGAGGTCGCAGGGACACAGCAGTCCTAGACGTTGCGCTTCCTGCGCACTGCGGGTGGTAGAAGCCGAAAGGAGGAGGCGAAATACCCGGTGCGTGGCCTCGTGGAGGTCTGCTCCTGCCTCCGGCTTGAGCTCTCCCGCCACCCCGTAGGGGAGGAGGTCCTCTGTGAACCGCCGGAGCAGGAAGGTGGGAACCCCCACGGGCACCAACCCCAGTGCGTACTCCACGAGGGCCACCTGAAGATCCGCATGCGCCACCACCCGGTCCGCGGCCAGCAGGAACGCCACGCCCGGCCCCGCCACCTGGCCTGCTGCGCAGATCACCACGGGAACCGTGCACTCCCGGAGCCGTATGCATGCCTCCTGAACCTGCTCTACCCAAGCCTGGACGGATTCCTCCTCTCCTCCACGGATCCGATCAAGCATCCACCGGTAATCCCAGTCCGCGGGAAGCCGACGGAGGTCCTCCGTACCGATGACGATTCCCTCCCACCTCCCTACCTCTGCCTCCTCCACGGCCCGGCGCAACACCTCCAGCGCCTGAGGCGTCAGGGCTCCCGAAGGGCCGCGCAGCTCCACTCCCAGAATTCCGTCTCCGAGGTCCGCCAGGCGGGCCTCCGGAGCCTGGGTCAGCACGGTGGGCGTCTGTCGCAGGCTGAGCACTCCCTCCCGCTCTGGGACAGGCCGGTATTCCCCGGAGAAATCCAGATAGGCACCGTTCGCGTAGAACCCTTGGGTAGCCCGGGTCAGGAGGTCGGGAACCTCGAGGCCCAGCTCCGCAAACCCCTGCGCGACGAGGCTCGATCCCACGGCGTCCATCTGCCGGAACGGACCCAGTTCCCAGCCGAATCCCCACTCCAGGGCCCGGTCCACGGAGACGAGGTCATGGGCCACCTCCGATGCCCGGAGGAAGGCGAAGTGCCAGGTGCGGAGGAGGAGCTTGCGCACGAACCGCCCATACCGATCCGGAAGCTCCATGGCAGCCCGTAGCCGATCCGGGAAGGGGACGGCCTCCGCCCTCTCCAGACCCGGGATCTCGGGAGGGCGCTGGGGCCGGTAGGTCCTCGTGGAGTAGTCCCAGGCGAGCAGGGTGTCGCCCTCTCGACGGAAGAATCCGCTCCCGGCCTTGTCCCCCAGCCGGCCTTCCCGGTACAGGTGGTGCACCCAATCCGGCAGGTGGTAGTCGTCCCCGGTGTTCTCCTGGAGGGAGCGGGTACCGAGCACCAGGATGTCGAGGCCGGTGAGGTCTACGGTGCGGTAGGTGGCGGAGCGGGGTCGTCCCAGAAACGGCCCCGTAAGCCGGTCCACCTCCTCCAGGGTCAGTCCTTCCTCCTCCGTGATCCGGATGGCCTGCACGAGGCCGTAGATACCGATCCGGTTCGCCACGAACCCCGGGCGATCCTTCGCCACGATCACCCGGCGACCCAGCACGCGTTCTGCGAACCTCTGCATACGCCGGAGCAACTCCGGGTCCGTGTCCGGACCGGGCACCAGCTCCAGGAGCAGCAGGGCACGAGGGGGATTGAAGAAGTGGGTGCCGAGGAAACGGCGTCGGAAGGACTCTGACCTTCCCTCCACCAGAATCCGCATAGGGATGGTGGAGGTGTTGGAGGAAACCACGACGGTGGGAGGGAGTACGGAATCCAGCTGTGCGAAGAGGGACCGTTTGGGCTCCACCTCCTCCACTACCGCCTCCACCACCCAGTCACAGTCCCCCAACCGGTGCAGGTGATCGTGTACGTTGCCCACGGTGATCAACCGGACGGCTTCCGGATCGTAGAATGCCCGGGACTTCAGGGCCCGCTCCACCCCCCGCTTGGCCAGGGCGTCGGGATCCCCCTCCGAGGGCAGGTCCAGGAGGATCACCGGGATCCCCGCGGATGCTACCAGGGCCGCGATGCTGCTCCCCATCGCCCCTGCCCCCACGACGCCTACCTTGCGGATGCCCATCGCCGCCTCCTTCGGTCAGGATTCCGGCCACTTCCAGTCCTTGAACCGTTCCCGTAGCACCAGCTTCGCCAGCTTCCCCGTGGAGGTCTTCGGGATTTCCGTGGCAAACACGAAGGCATCGGGCAGCCACCACTTCGCGAACTTGGGCCGCAGGTACTCCCGCAGCTCCTCCTCCGTCACCGTCTCGCCTTCCCGGGGTACTACCACCGCCAGGGGTCGCTCCATCCACTTGGGGTGGGGAACCGCGATCACCGTGGCCTCCTTGACCTTGGGATGGGTCATGAGGGCGTTCTCGAGGTCCACGGAGCTGATCCACTCGCCCCCGGATTTAATGAGGTCCTTGGTACGGTCCACGATCTTGATGAACCCCTCCGCATCCCACACGGCCACGTCCCCCGTGCGGAACCAGCCGTCTGAGGTCCAGGCATCTGGGGCTTCCCCGCGGAAGTAGCTCCCCGCCACCCACGGCCCCCGGACCTGCAGCTCCCCCATGGTCCGATCGTCCGGCGGAACCTCCCCTTCGGGCCCCATAATGCGGGCCTCCAGAAGAGGTACGGGCATGCCCTGCTTGAGCTGCATAGCGATCTGCTGTTCCTCGGGCCAGCTCTCCATATGGGGCTTGAGGTGGCTCTGGATCCCGATGAGCACCTCCGTCATCCCCCATCCGTGGATCAGTCGGATGCCGGCACGCTTCATGCGCCTCAGGAGGGATTCCGGAGGCGCGCTACCGCCCACCGCCACCCGCAGCTCCCGACGGAGGGGATACCTCTCCGGGTTGCGCTCCAGGACGTCCAGGATCCCCAGCCAGACGGTGGGTACGCCTCCGGAGAAGGTGGCCCCTTCGGAGGAGATGAGCTCCAGGACGCTCTCGGGATCCAGATGCGGGCCCGGTAGCAGCAGGCGTGCGCCCGCGAGCGGCGCGGAGAAGGGCAGGACCCAGCCAGCTACGTGGAACATGGGCACCACCGCCAGGATGGTGTCCCGCCGGGAAATCGCGAAGGTATCGGCCAGCATGGTGGCCATAGCCGCCAGCACCATGGCTTTGTGGGAGTACATGGCCCCCTTCGGACGCCCCGTGGTCCCGGAGGTGTAGCACATCATGGCGGGACTGTCCTCCGGGATGTCCGGGTACGGGAAGGGTTCAAAGGGCCCCTGGATGAGCTCCTCGTAGCTGTCGTAGGGGGCGGGAGCGGGCTGCCCCGAGAAGGGAACCACGAAGATCCGCTCCAACCGCACGTCCTGCTTAAACTGCTCGAATAACGGGAGCAGGACATCGTCCACGATGAGGAAGCGGTCCTCCGCGTGGTTCACGATGTACGCGAGATCGCTGGGGTGGAGACGCAGGTTGAGGGTGTGCAGGATGGCTCCCGTGATGGGGACGCCGAGGTAGCACTCCATGTGCATGGAGTGGTTCCAGCACAGGGTGGCCAC
Organism: Armatimonadota bacterium; assembly: GCA_025059775.1. NCBI lineage: Bacteria > Bacillati > Armatimonadota > Armatimonadota bacterium. The sequence continues at coordinate 10,225 of JANXCW010000003.1, read as the reverse complement.
GCGATCCCCAGGCCGAATGCCCAGGCGGGTCAGGGCACGGGCCAGGGCGTGTGCGCGCCGGTACAGCTCCACATAGGTGGTTCGGTGCAAGGAGCGGTCCGGCCGCCGCGTCACCACATCCACGTGTCCCCAGTACCGGATCATCCGCTCCAGCACCCGGGAGAGGGTCAAGGGGTACGCCAAGCTCGCGCGTAACTCCGACACCATCTGCATTTCCACTCACCTCCGTTCTCGGATCCCCAGTTTACCCCCCCTCCCTCCCAGCCCGCAACGCGGGCCGGGAGGCGCTCCCCCTTCCGCAGCCGCTTAGAGGTCCCGCCCCAGGTAGACGCCATCCCGCTCCAGGAGCGCCTGGAGCCGTGCTACGGGCAGGTGGCGCACGGGGATACCGAGCTGCAGGGCCAAGGCGGCGGCGGTTCCTGCCGCCTGCCCCATGACGAAGCAAGGTCCGGATACTCGGGCGGAGGACTGCCCCCCGTGGGTCATGGAGGCGCACCGCCCCGCCACCAGGAGGTTATCCACCTTCTGTGGGAGCAGGATGCGGTAGGGCAGATGGTGAAAGCCCCGGCAGTCGGGGATGGGCGGCCAACGGATCACCACATCTCCCTGCACGTGTTCTTCCACGGGCCACCCGTTTACCCCGATGGTGTCCTCGAAACTCGCGCAGCCCACTACATCCTCCTCCGTCAGCTGGTACTCCCCCACGATGCGCCGCGTTTCCCGAATCCCCAACTGAGGCGCAATGTCCACGATGTAAGCGTTCTCAAATCCCGGAAGGCGCTCCCGGAGGAACTCGAAGAACGCCCACACCTGCCTGCGCCCCTCCACCTCTCCATACGTCAGCTGCTCCACATCCGTCCCGTCCACCGCCCTGCCGTCCGGGAGCCGGATCTGGGTTACGTTGGCGCGCCACTCCAGAGGGTTCCGCTGGGGGCGCAGGATGGGAGCGCGCCGCGGGAACCTTCTTCCCTCCCGCTCTGCCTCCTCCATGATCTGAGGAAGCAGCTCCCAGGCCCTTCCCGCCCGCTCTGGATCCACCCCGTTGATCCGGAACATGGTGGTGGGATACAGGAGTTTCCCCCGGCCGTCTCCCTTCTCGTACGGTACTCCCGCCCACGCGGCGAGGTCCGCATCGCCGGAGCAATCGATGAACACCCGTCCGCGGATGGCGAAACGTCCGGACTTGGTCTCCACCAGCAGGGCCGCGATCTCCCGCTCATGGGTCATCAACGCCCCAACACCCAACGTGTGGAAGAGGAGTTTCACGCCCGCGCTCAGCACGAGGTCGTCCGCGGCGACCTTGTACGCGGCCGTATCGTAGGCCTGGGCCATGATACGGCCGCCCAGGGAGAGATGCGGGGCGTTGAGCCCCCCCAGGCGCTCCATCCGGGCCAGGAGATCGTCCACCACCCCGTGCACCACCTGCCGGTGCTCCCCGTAGACATTGGCGTGGAGGCCCGCGAAGGTAGTAACCCCTGCTGCGGTCCCCATCCCGCCGAGAAATCCGTACCGCTCCGCGAGCACCACGGAGCAACCACACCGACCCGCGGCCGTGGCGGCGGCGATGCCCGCGGGGCCTCCACCCAGCACCACCACGTCGAACTCCCCAAAGACGGGTATCCGGCGGGCCTCCTCCACCATGTAGGGGCGCTCCGATGGCCGCGCTCCCGGATGGGCCATCATGCGGTTCGTCCTCCCTCACTTCCCCGCTCCTGTCCTACTGCCGGGCCTTCCATGCCTTCGCGGGCTCCCAGTAGGGCCAGGTGGCCTTGGTGAGATGCCCCGTGTCCCGAACTTCTGGGCGCGCGATGTACGTCCGCATGCTGAGGTAGACGGGGATCACGGTGAGGTCCTGGAGCAGCACTCGATGCATCTGCTGTACTTTGTGCCGCTGGACCGTGAGCGTGGAGGCGGAGTCCTCCACCAACCGGTCCAGTCCCTCGGGCCGCCTCATGCTCACAAATCCTTCCGGAGAGTTGGTGAAGTAGAACCGAATATAGTTGTTGAAGTTCGGGAAGTAGCCAAAGTAATGCAGGAGCAGACCGCGCCAGCCCTTCCGCTGGTACTCCGCGTACCTCGCGATCTCCGGGGTATCCAGCTCCGTTCGGATTCCCACTTCCCGAAGGTACCGCTGAATCACCACGCCCACCTCCCGAGGCAGGAAGGGAGCAGGCGTCAGACGGCTGTCAAAGCCGTTAGGATAGCCTGCCTGGGCCAACAGTTCCCTTGCCCGCGCGGGGTTGTAGGTGGGCCCCCGGTAGTCCTGAAGGGCCGCGGGGCTTGCCGGATGCGCGATCTGGTCCCACGGCTCCCAGTTCCCATACCCCAGAGCCCGTGCGATGGCCGCCCGGTCCACCGCATACGCCAGCGCCTCCCGCACCCGCCGGTCCGCAAACGGCGAGTCCGCGTTCGCGCTGTCTGGAACGATCATGAGGATGCCGCTTCCCGGAGGCCCCGTGATGGTCCGGAACCTCCCTGTACCCCGCAGCTCCGCGATCACCTGTGGATCTCCGAATCCAGCCACATCCAGCTGTCCCGCGAGCAAGGCTGCCTTTAACGTCTGCACGTCTCGGATGAACCGCATCTCCAGTCGATCCATGTAGGGCTTCCCCTGATCCCAGTACTGGTTGAATCGCACGTAGTCCGCGTACGCGTTCGGATCGTACCGCACGATCCGGAACGGACCCGTGCCCACGGGCTGCCACTGCGCCCGCTCCTGGCCCAACCGCTGAATGGTGGCAGGAGAAGCGATGAGGGCCGCGGATCCCCCCAGGGCCAGGAACACCCCGTTGTCCCACTTCTCCAGGTTCACCCGCACCGTGTACCGGTCCAGTACGTCCACGGATTTGATGTAGGCGGGTAGCCGCCGCACCCGGATGCTCTCCTCCAGACTGAACTTCACCGCCTCCGCGGTCATCTCCGTGCCGTCGTGGAACTGGGCGCCGCGCCGCAGCCGGAGGAGGAGGGCTTTGCGGTCCGGAGCCACCTCCCACCGCTCCGCAAGCCTCGGTGAGACCCGGCCGTACGCGTCCACCCACAGCAGGGTCTCGTAGACGGGCATGGCGGCGATGATGCCGAACACCGGCATGATCCACGGGACCCCGAAGGGCCCTCCCGGAGGTTCATCCGCTACCCTCAGCACCCCTCCCCGCTGGGTCCGCTCCGCGGGCCCGGCGATCCCGATGTGCACCCCCCTGGCCCCCAAAACCACGGCCAGGGCAACTCCCACGGCCAGTCCCCACAGCCTGCGCATCCGCTCACCTCCTGATCGAAGAGATTTCCCTTCACCGCGCAGCCGATGCATCCACCTCAGCTCCGCTTTGCCGGGATCCGGCGGGTGACCGTTTGCCAGGCGAAGGTGGGGCAGACGGTGGACACCCCCGCGTTCCGAGCCCCCGCCACCACCAGGGTGATGGCCTCCGGCCCGGAGGCGAACCGCACGAAGGCCGCATCGCTGAGATCCGGGTCCAGACCCCCATCCTTCGCCAGCCGCCGCAGCTCCCCCGCCCGACGGCCGAAGTGCTCCCACAGGAACTCCCGCACCTGCCGCTTGCTCCACCCCGCCTGGGCGATCAGCTGCGCATGCTCCGGCCCCATCACCACGATGGACCCGTGCCCCCGGGGTGAGGGAAAGTACCCCCCTCCGTAGGACATGGAGTCCGCGATATTGAGGAGGATGTGTTCGGGCTGCTTGGAGTCCCGCTGCTCTACGGGCATGGTCCCCCTTGCCCAAGCCACCGTCACCGTGCTCTCCTCCTTGCCAAACCCCCGCTCCACGTGCAGGGGCTCCCAGGGGCTTTCCTCCTCGTTCTCCGCGATGCAGAAGCTGTACTTGGCGGGAGTACCCTGGGTGCTCTGATCGAAGGCATGGGGACGGATCCCCAAGGCGTTCATGATCACCAGCCGCAGGGCTCGCCCCACGGTGGCGTTGGCCCGGTCCCCGGGGCTGAAGACGTTGTCGGAACCGTTAAACCCCAGCTCCTGCCGGATGGGACCGTTGAGCACCACCAGCACCGCTTGCCCGGTGGTGCTCTGGAACAGCCCCCGGCTCACCGGCAGGTCCCGAACCGCCTCCAGCATCGCCAGCACCACGGGGAAGTACTCCGGCCTGCACCCCGCCATGACCGCGTTCGCTGCGGCAAGGCGCACGGTGCACTTCCGGCCCAGGTGTTCCTGCGCAAACACCACCTCCTCCGGGTCCCGGTCCACCTGCGCCAGGAACTCTTCTACGAACTCCTCTGCGGGGGGAACCACGGGCAACCCGTCCGTCCACCCCCGCTCGTAGCAGTACTCAATGGCCTCCCGGGCGCCCCGCACCGCCTCCCGGGTCGGCTCCGCCACCACACCCCGGCTCATCCCTTCACCTCCTCCTGTAACAGCCGCACCACTTCCGGAAGGGCCTGCTCCGCCCGCATCCTCAGCTCCTCCGGGGAGAGGCTGCTGATGGGGTGCGGAATGGCCACGTACGGATACCCTTCCAACCCCTGGGTCCTGGCCATGGCATCCGCGGTACGCCGGAAGGCATCCGTGATCACCGCGGCGGCCGGGATCCCCCGCTCCTCGAACAGGATGCCGTCGGCCACACTGGCCGCGCTACAGGACCCTCAGTCCCCCACCCCGGGGATCACGAAGTCGCACTGAGCGCTCAACTCCTCCACCAGCTCCGGGCTTACAGGGACCGCAAAGTGCGGCTTACGCCGCGGCACCACCTCGCTTACCCCATACCGCTCCCGGAGGAGGGTCCCCAGGGCCTGGAGGAAGATGTCCGCGTTTCGCTTACCGTTGTCCACAAGCCCCACCCGTGCTCCCCGCAGGGTCCGACCGCCCCGTGGGGCCATGCGCCGCGTGATCTCCACGGTCCCTCCTGTGGGATCCACCAGCACCGCCATGCCTCCTCACCTCCCTTCCTCGGTCTAGCTCTTCGCCGCGTCCGGGAACCGATCGCGCAGGAGGAGGATCCGCCGCGGATCCAGCTGGAGGTAGACGGTCTCCTCAGGCCGCCAGCCCGGCCTCCCGTACGCCATCAGGGTCGCTTTCCCCTCCCCCACGGCAATCCGGTACCGCATTACCGTCCCCTCGAACAGGGCGGACTGGACCCTTCCCGTCACTACGTTCGCCTCCCCCGTCGGCTGCGACTCCACCACCACGTGCTCCGGTCGAATCCCCACCCACACCCGCTCGCCCCGCGGTACGTCCATCCCCTCCAGCCGCACCTGGAGCCGCCCGCATTCTGTCTCCACCACACCTACCTGTCCGTTCGCCGCTATCAGGCGCCCTAAGAGCAGGTTCGTGGTCCCCACGAACTCCGCCACGAACCGGGTCTGCGGCCGCTCGTAGAGCTGCTGCGGGGTCCCCACTTCCTCTATCCTCCCTTCCCGCATCACCGCCACCACGTCCGACAGGGACAGCGCCTCCACCTGGTCGTGCGTTACATAGACCGTGGTGATCCCCAGCTTCCGCTGCAGCCCCCGCAGCTCCTCCCGCACCTGCTCCCGTACCTTCGCATCCAGATTGCTGAGGGGTTCGTCCAACAGCAGAACCTGTGGCTCGTACACCAGTGCCCGCGCCAGGGCTACCCGCTGCTGCTGTCCACCACTGAGAAGGGGCGCAGGGCGGTCCGCCAGTCCTCCCAATCCCACCAGCTCCAACGCCGCCTCCACCCGTTTCCGGATCTCCTGAGCAGACAAGCGCCGCACCCGCAAGGGATACGCCACGTTTTCGAACACCGTCAGATGAGGCCAGATGGCATACGACTGGAACACCATCCCGATGTTCCGGCGCTCAGGGGGTACATAGACCCCTTGTGACCGGCTGAAGACCAATCGATCCCCGAACCAGATCTCCCCATCGTCGGGACGCTCCAACCCCGCCATGCACCGCAGCACTGTGGTCTTCCCACACCCACTGGGCCCCAACAGGGTCAAGATCTTTCCCTCCGGAGCCTCCAGGGTCACGTCGTCCACGGCTCGGACCAGTTGTCCCCGGAACTCAAACACCTTCCGCAGGGAGATCAACCGGATGGAGGCCACAGCCAATCACCCCAACCTTAAAATATATCCTCCACCCGTCCACCGTGCCGCGCAGGACAGTTTCGAACCCGGCGGGCGGTTCCCCGACACGGCCGACCATTTCGCCCCGACTCGGCCGAACCCCATGCCAGGGCCTCGGGGCGCTAGGGAGCGGTAGGCTCGCGCATCCATCGGCGTGCCGCGGCCACCACGACCACACACAGGACGCTCACCACGATCCCCAGCGCCGCCATATCCCCTACCTGCCCGTCCTCCCACAGGTGGAACAGCAAGGGGCCCACGGGTTCCGCACGCGGGGTGTACAGGAGAACGGAGGTGCTGAACTCCTGGATGTAAATGGTGAAGAGGATGGCCCAGCCCGCCAGGAATCCGGGCCGCACCAGGGGTAGGAGGATCTTCCGGAAGGTGCCCCAGAATCCCGCTCCGCAGACCCTTGAGGACTCCTCCAGTTCCCGGTGTACCTGCACCATGGTAGAGGTCATGGCCCTGAGGCCGTAGGGGAGAAACCGGGTGACGTAGCTGATGAGCAGGATCCACAGAGTCCCGTAGATGGGCAGGGGGAGCTGTGCGTAGGCCCACAGCAGCCCCACCGCCAGGGCCGTTCCGGGAAAGGCCCAGGGCACGAAGGAGAGCCCCTCCAATACCCCGCTGAGCCGCATCCTCCGGTGGACGGTGAAGTACGCCACCAGGGAGGCGAGGAGCATGGCCACGGTGGCCCCGCCCAGGGCCAGGGTGAGGCTCACCTGAAGGGCGCGGGCCACGCGGTTGCTTTGGAGGAGGAACCCGTAGTGCCGCAGCGTCAGCTGGCCCAGCACCTCCCAGGTCGGCACCTGGTAGTAGGGAACCAAGGAGACGTACACCAAGACCGCCAGGGGCACCACCACCAATAGGCCGAGGATTCCCAGCGCCAACCCGGAGGCCAGGTACCGCCACGGTCCCAGGTTGATCACCCGGGGTCGGTATCCGCGTCCCGTGATGGTGGCATACCGTTCCGAGAGGGCGGTCAGCTTCCGGTAAATTCCTACCAGGGTGAGGGTCATGACGAGCTGGCCGACCGCATACGTGGCCGCGAGGTTGTGGTTAGGCGGAAGGGTTGCCAGGGCCTCTCGGAAGATCTTCGTGCTTAGGACCTCGATTCCCACCGGCATCCCCAGGACCACGGGGATATCGAGGCTCTCGATGGCTCGCGCGAAGTTCAGGGTGGCCGTGCCTAGAACCGCAGGAGCCATGACGGGGATGGTCACCCGGCGGGTCACGTCCAGCACCCCGGAGCCCGCCATCCGCCCTGCTTCCTCCAGGGCCGGATCCATGGCACGCAACGCCGCGGAGAGGATAAGGAAGGCGAGGGGCGTGAGCACCAACCCTTCCACAAACATCATGCCTCCCAGGGAGTACCCGTTCAGGGGGGGGAGCCCGAGGGGCTGTAACACCCCCCGGTTGAGAAGTCCGATGCGGGGGCTCAGCACCAGGCTCCACGAGGTGGCCACGAGAAACCGGGGGATCACGTTGGGGGCCAGGCCGATGAGCTCAAATAGGTGCCTGCCCGGCGCATTGGTCCGCACCGTGATCCAGGCGAGGACCGTCGCTAGAAGCATGGAGAACGCCGTCGCCCCGGAGGCAAAGAGGAGAGAGTTCGCCAGGATCCGGTACGTGTCCGGATCCGTGTAGGCTTCCCGGTAGTGCGCCGTGGTCCAATGCCCCGCAAGTCCCAGAGGCGCATCGCTCACGCTTCCGTAGAAGAGCATGACCGTGGGGTACAGGGTGAGAAAGGCCACGAGAATCCCCGTAGCTACGGCCACCCATGTGGCCGTCTCCACCCGGGTCCAGGGACGCGGCAGTACCAGCGTCCGCCCGTTCATGCCGGTGCGCTTCGCCGCAGGGTTCCTCCCCGACTACCGCCGGGCAAACACCCTCTCCAGCTCGCGCCGCCACTCCCGCAGTTGCTCTCCGCCAAGCGGCTGCGCCACCTGGAACCGGATCTGCTCGAAATCGGGGATGGGCGGCTTCACGCCCCGTACCAGGACCACCTCCCCTTCCTGGGCGAGGGCCAGGAGCGTGGCCCGGGAGTGGAGCGTCTCCATAAGAAGCCTCGCCGCGTTGGGATGCGGAGGTCGGGCGCTCACGGCGAAGTGCGCTCCCACGGCCATCATGGGGTTGATCCGCGCATAGTCGATGGGAGCCCCCTGGGCCCGGAAGAGAGGGACGTAGTGCAGCAGGGTGATCCCCAGGGGGTATTCCCCGCTGATCACCTTAGGAGGGACCAGGGGATCGGATCCCACGAAGGCAGGGCTCTGTTCCGCGAATCCCCGGAGGAACCGGTCGTAATCCCTCCCCAGCACGGTCCGGAGCCAGTGCAGCCAGAGGGCGATGGTCACGTTCCGCTGGGGATCTGCCATTACGATCTTTCCCCGCCATTTCGGATCGATGAGGTCAAGGTACGATCGGGGCACCTCCGCAGCCGGCACCAGCCGCGGGTTGTAGATCACCGCGTCCGCGATGACCCGGTAGGGAGGAGGAATGGTAGGATCCCGCCATGCGATCGTGAGCCCCTCGATGGGGGGCCACGGTCCCCGACCGATGGCTCCTGCATCCCGTAACACCTGCATGGTCTCCGTGGTACCCTCCGCCACGTCAAACAGCCAGCGGCCCACCCGGGTCTCCGTGAGAACCCGATCCAGGATTCCGCTTGCGGAGCTCCTCCACTCCTCCACCGGCACCCCGTATCGGCCCTCGTAGATTTTCTTGACCACGTTGAAAATGGGTTCCCGCATGGCCACGTACACAACCACCTTCCCCTCCTGCCGGGCCGCCCGCACCGCGTCCGCCTGCGCCATCAGGGCGGGCGTCTGTACCAGGCCGAGGAGGGCCAACACCATCCCCCCCACGTGCCATCGGTACCTCATGGTTCCCTCCCGTGCTCTTCACACATTTTTCCTAAAGTCTATCACACATTTTTTCCTAGATGTCCCGCTCCAGGTAAAAGGCTTTGATGATCCGGGTGCTGAACCCGTTGGGATATCCCGCCTGGGCCAGCAGCTCCTTTGCCCGCGCGGGGTTGTAGGTGGACTCCCGAAGATCCCGGAGGGCAGCGGGGCTCTGGGGGTGTGCGATCTGATTCCACGGGCGCCAGTTTCCGCGCCCGAGGGCGCGGGCGATGGTATCCCGATCCACCGCATACGCCAAGGCTTCCCGAACCCGCCGATCCGCAAAGGGGGAATCCGGGTTCGCGCTGTCCGGGATGATCATCAGGATTCCAGCGCCCGGAGGACCCGTGATCAGATGCAATCTTCCCGTGTCCCGGAGCTCCGCGATGATCTGGGGATCCCCGAACCCCGCGATGTCCAGCTGATGCGCCAGGAGGGCGGCTTTCCGCGTCTGCTCGTCCCGGATGAACCGCAGCTCCAACCGGTCCAGGTAGGGCTTCCCCCGATCCCAGTACTGGTTGAACCGCACGTAGTCCACGTACGCGTTCGGATCGTACCGCACGATCCGGAACGGACCCGTGCCCACGGGCTGCCACTGCGCCCGCTCCTGGCCCAACCGCTGAATGGTGGCGGGGGAGGTGATGAGAACCGCGCTCAGGGAGATGTAGACGCCGTTGTCCCACTTCTCCAGGTTCACCCGCACCGTGTACCGGTCCAGTACGTCCACGGATTTGATGTAGGCGGGTACCCGTCGCGCCTGGATATACCCTTCCAGGCTGAACTTCACCGCCTCCGCGGTCATCTCCGTGCCGTCGTGGGACTGGACGCCGCGCCGCAGCCGGAGGAGAAGGGCTTTGCGGTCCGGAGCCACCTCTCACTGCTCCGCAAGCCTGGGCAGGACCCGGTTGTACGCGTCCACCCACACGGGAGCTTCGTAGACGGGCATGGCGGCGATGATGCCGAACACCGGCATGATCCACGGGACCCCGAAGGGCCCTCCCGCGGGCTCGTCCGCCACCCTCAGCACCCCTCCCCGCTGGGGCCGCTCCGCAGGGCCCGCTAAGCTCACTACTCCTTGAGCGACAAGCAGAGCAGCCAGAGCCACCCCAACGGCCAACCCGACCATCTTCCGCATGGCTCTCACCCCCTGGGCTCCTCACGTGCCCGGGCCTTTGGAATGCCACGCGTGACCGTCTGCCAGGCGAAGGTGGGGCAGACGGTGGACACCCCCGCGTTCCGAGCCCCCGCCACCACCAGGGTGATGGCCTCCGG